>CAYTVR010000217.1:0-12539 GCA_964441245.1 uncultured Saprospiraceae bacterium
GGCTAAAACGGATAGGAGAACATCTGGCTGGAGAATTTGCTTCTATTCCTTTGGTTACTTTTTCAGAGATTAAATTTCTGGAGGCTGAGGCCCTGCTTCGTAGCCAACAAGCTGGTGTTGAGACAGTACTTCAAGAGGCGATGACCGTACACATCGAGCAGGTAACTGCCGGAGATATTGACATGGATAGCATTAACAATTATGTGGTCGCACATGGTACTTTAAGTGGCATGACAGAGGCAGATCTGGAAGTAATTATGACTCAAAAGTACATTAGTCATTTTACACAAATAGAAGGCTGGACGGATTATCGGCGTACGGGCTATCCTCAATTGGCTCCTAATGAGGGTGGAGACAATCCGCAGAATCCAGGAGGAGCTATACCCCGGCGATTTATTTATCCACAGAATGAAAGATTATTTAACAGTAGTTTTCCGAGTGAAAACCCTAATCTGCAACAACGTTTCTGGTGGGACGTAGAGTAAGAAAGTTTTTGGAATAAAATTCATCCCTAAGCAAGAGCTAAATTACCTAAACTGCATTCGTCAAGGAATCATAAATTATATCAGTAGAAATGTCATATACGCTAGCAATCCACGGAGGAGCAGGAACAATATTGCGAACAGAATTAACGCAGGAAAAAGAACAGGCGTATCTCTGTGCCCTCGAAGCATCTCTTCAAGCTGGGGAAGAAATTCTTAGGCAAGGAGGTACGGCACTGGACGCCGTTGAAACAGCAGTAGTCGTCTTAGAAGATTGTCCTTTATTCAACGCAGGCAAGGGAGCTGTTTTCGCTAATACTGGTAACCATGAAATGGAAGCCGCCATTATGTGTGGTCGTTCATTAGAAGGGGGTGGTGCTGTTTTATTAGACCGTATTAAAAATCCGATACGGCTGGCTCGACAAGTATTGGATCACTCCGAGCACATATTGTTATCAGGGGTTGGAGCCTTGAATTTCGCTAAGGATCGTGGACTCGAATTGACCTCCAAAGAATACCATTATACGGCAGAACGTTACGACCAACTGCAATCCGCTTTACGCAACAACAGCATACATCTTGACCACAACCATCGTCGGTCAAAAATGGGGACTGTAGGAGCAGTTGCACTGGATGAAAAAGGCAACGTTGCCGTCGCAACATCTACCGGTGGGATGACAAACAAAAAGTACGGGCGAATCGGAGACAGCCCTTTAATTGGAGCAGGTACTTATGCCAATAATCGAACTTGTGCGGTCTCTTGTACGGGGCATGGGGAGTACTTTATTCGTGGTGTAGTGGCTTATGATGTTTCCTGCTTGATGGAATACCAGAAATTGACCTTGGAAGAGGCCTGCCGACTGGTTATTCATGAAAAGCAAATCGAGCTTGGTGGCAGCGGCGGCCTTATTGCTGTTGATACCTTGGGAAATGTGGCGCTTCCCTTTAATTCCGAAGGGATGTATCGGGGATGGGTTAAAAAGGGACAGCCGATTGAAGTTGGGATATTTGATTGATTGTGGGGATTGCAATTTATAACAAAAGAGCTACATTTTTATTCTTGCACTATCTTTCTTGAGAATACACCTTGTGCTGACTTTAAAGTCAAGTGATGCATTTCCTTTATAAAAACATGAGTCATCCCATAAGTAATATGTACACGTAGCAATTTGTTGATGTTTTTACTTTTTTTCTTGGCAAAAAAAGTAACAAAAAACCCAAGATCTATAAACTCGCTCCGCTCAAACACTATAGATCGGCCTCCCGCCCCACTAATACCTAAAAAAAACGCAAAAGCAATACGTGCACACTTTACTTTTGGGATGACTCATGTTTTTAATTTTGTCTTTAACCATCAATACCTTTCTTGCCTATTAAGCAAAATTTAAAATCCTATGGCACTTTTTAAAATCAACCTCGCCCTTTTATGATTTGTTTTTTGATTCCAATCTTTTGAATCCGAAATAGACTAAAGTGATGCAAATCAGCAAACCCATGATTGCTGGAATTATGATGGACATTCCTGAATCACCACCATTTTGTACGCTCCATATGATTTTACCTAAAGCAATTAAAGCTATTACTCCAATGCCGGCCAATAAATTTCTTTTCCAAAAAGCCATGGCTAAAAAACTCATAGATACAGGTACTAACATCGAAATTAAAATCTTCTTTGTATCCCAATTGGATTGAAGATATTGTTTTTCAAAAGCTAAAAATTCAACAACATTCGCTGAAACAAAATCAGGTTTTGGAAACCAAAACATACTTGTCAGAAGACAAAACAGAATACCAAAAACTCCTGTTAGTGACCTTTTGTAAGAAAAGTAACAAAATGGAATTAGGAATAAAGGTCTTAGGTACCAACTCCATTGGTTTTTATGTCTTTCAAAAGCCCAATTAAAAAACGGCTCATTTAAAGCCATAGTGACAACAAATATTATTATTAAACCAAAAAAAGTTAATCCAATAATGGTATCTATTTTTCTGTTCATTTCTTTTTTTACTTGTTCATAATAATCCGATGTACCGCTCCGCCGAAGGCATAGCCGAATACCCTGTGTTTACGACCGTTAAGTTAATCAGTTTTTCTAAATAACAGAGTCCCCTTAAATGAATGGAGATGTACCATTCCGTTTTAGCCTTTTGCTCTCTCGATTTTTTTATTTCACCATAAATTCAGCAATTGCTTTAATAGCTGCTGAAGTTTTTTCTTCTTGGACAAAATGTCCACATTCGAATTCCTTTGTTTCTGCATTTGGAAGTCGGTCTTTCCATTTTTTCAAATAAGCTGTTGAAATAAAATCATCCTTTGTTCCCCAAAGAATTAGCCAAGGTTTTTGTTCTAATTTATCAAGACGCATCCATTGTTCTTGATACCAATCAGAAGAGCCAACCAATGACTTTGCAAGGTTCAGTAAAGATACTCGTGATTTTTTATTCGGAAATGGTTTGATATAGTGTTTATGTACTCCTTTCGGTAGCTTTTTTTTGTCTGCAAAGCCTTTTTTTAGAAGTACTTTAGGGGAAAAATTCAATCTCAGATAAAGGAATCTCCCGATTAACCCATTTACGATCTTATTGATTCTTTGCGCATCAGGGTTCCTTTTTGTTTCCCATAACCAAGTGTTAAACAAAATCACTTGTTTTATTCTATCGTGATTTTGAATTCCTGTTGACAATCCAATTGGGCCCCCAAAATCGTGCACGACCAAAGTAATGTCCTTAAGGTCTAATTTTTTGATAAATTCACTAAGGTTATTCGAGTGCCATTCAGGTGTTCCTGTGACTGAATCTGGTTTTTCAGACAAACCAAACCCCAAATGATCTATAGCGATGCAGCGATAATCTTTGGAAAGTTCTTTTACAAAAGCTCTATACAAAAATGACCAAGTAGGCGTACCGTGAACGAATAGAATGGTGCTTCCTTTTCCTTCATCAACATAATGCATAGTACCGGCTTCCAAGTCCAAATACTTGTTTTCAAATGGATAATGAGTGCTGTCCACCCATGACTGAGAAAATGCTGTTGTGTTCATCATGACTAAGATTTTAATTACCTGTTTTTGTTAAATTGTTTGAAACAAAGGTCAGGTTCTTATTCCATCTTATTCTTGGTATAAACCAACATTTTAAATCTTAATCGTGTTGAACAACTTGCTGAAGTTTGTTGGGTCTATTCGTAGGTAGGAGGCTAAGTCTTTATGGGTAACTAAATTGAAAAGGTGTGAGCTTCTTTGAGCAAATGATGTAAATCGCTGATTGATATCAAAAGCCATTAACTCATGGTGGCGTTGTATCATTCCAATCAAAACAAGCTCGGTGGCTTTCCTATACAAGGTTTCTATTTCGCGATATTCTTGCATCAGTTGTTGATGTTTTTCGAAGGAAAGTCGAAGGAATGAACTTTCCGTAATGGTCTCTAGAAAGTATTTGGATGGTGTTTGACTTAGAAATGAATCTGGGATACCGCTAAATGAAGGAGGATAGGTAAATGCGATAACATGTTGCTTATTCTCATTAAGGTAATACGACTTTTGAATCCCACTAAGGACAAAATAGGTATATCGCTCCGTTTCACCTGGAGCAGTCATGATGTTTTTTTTAGGAACAGTATACTCCATCCAATGAGAAAGGTATTCCTCCAAAATTTCTGGATCTATTGGATGAATTTTATTGAAGAATTCTTTCATCATGGAACTTGATTTTTCATTATTACATTTTGAATTTCCAAGGGTAAAGTCTGTGCCTACCTTTCTCTCTCTTTATTCGCTGATAACATCCCCGCATCAGCCTTCAAGACCATTAAGTTAAGACTTTTTCTTAAGTTACAAAACTAAGCATCACATCAGAAGACAACCTTCAAAACCCTCCCCCACCAATCTACAAAAGTTCTTCTCCATCAATTAAAAAACGATCAAAGGATATCACCAACCCCGACAAAAGTTTCATTCGAAATAAAATTGTTCAGCTTTAAAATACTGGAGCTTTTCTTAGTCCCTCTAAAACTATTCTTGTGGACGATGCTTTCCCGCCTCCCAGTTTTCAGACAAATACTGTTGAGCAAAGGCTAATGGCTTGTCCTCCAATTCCGTGGCCATAGAATCATTCCAACGATTCAAAAATCCGAAAATGGCGATCATTGCAACAATCTCTACAATTTGAGATTCTGTATAATGGTTTTTCAATTTGATATAATGTTCTGGAGTGACTTGATTTGGTGTACTTCCTGCGGCCAAGGCAAAATTAAGGGCCGCTCTTTCTTTATCCGAAAACAAATCAGAAGTTTGAAATTCCCAGACTTTTTGAAGTTTCTCGACCGATATACCATTCTTGTGAGCGGTATGCGCGGTGTGCGCTTGACAGTATCTACATCCAGCTGCGTTACTCGCTACATGTGCGATCAAATCTTTTAAACAGGCTGGAACCTCTAAGTGACTATTTCTTTTAGCTTTAAGTGTCCATAGCAAATTTTTAAAAACCAATCGAATACCCGTCCAAGCCGAAGTTTGGGAGGAAGAAAAACCTTTGATATTAGCAAACAGCAGTGAAAAAGAACCTAAAATATTCGGTTTTCTCCCCATCGCATAAAGGCTATTAGGGACAAAGCCCATTCCTTTCATTGCCTCTTTTAATATGATGTCATAATCTTTCATTAGATAATTTTATTGGTAAGTTGCCCAATTCCTTCCACTTCCAAAGTGATGGTATCTCCCTTTTTTAGCATGACTCCATTTTCAATTCCAGTACAACCAGGTATTGTTCCAGAGCCAAACAATTCTCCTGGGTGTAATTGTTCTTCCCAAGAGGCATAAGCAATGGCTTCTTGAAAAGAGTACCGTTTGCCTTTGGTCGTACTTTCAATAATAGCTTTATCGTTGATGATTACTTTTACTTGTAGGTTTTCTATTTGAGCTAAGATGCCATCTCTGCTAACCACTATTGATGAAATCGCATTTCCAAAATTCTTAGTTTTCATCGGTCCAAAACCAGCTTCCATTTCATCCAGTTGTACATCTCTTGCGGAGAAATCATTCAATATTAAAAAGCCACCTATTGCGTTGTTGACTTCGGCTATCGAGGCATTCTTTAAAGGCTTAGTAATGACGGCTGCAATTTCCAATTCGTAATCTAACTCTTCCGTATAGGAAGGGATTTTTATAGCATCGCCATTTGATATAAAGTTAAGGTGGTTTCCCATGTAATAAATGGGATGTTTATAATACCTTTTCTTAGGTTTTAATTTTGGAAATGGCTTTCTAAAAAGCTTTTCATAAGCATTGATAATGGGGAATAGATTGGCCATGTACTTTTTTACAAAACCACGTGCTGCATCAATTGCATGTTTTTCGTAAAGCATAAAGTCTCGGTAGGCAGAAGGTCGGAAGGGAATAATCTCTTCATAGTTTTCCTCTTGGAGTTCAGAGACGGTGAAGTCCGACAGGTCAAACTCTTTTTTATCAAGCAGGTCCAATAAACTAAGTTCCGTCTTAACTCTTTTCCATTTATTGTTTTGCTCGACTACAACTATGGTATTGTTTTCTTTGTCGGTAAGCGTTTTAAATTTCATCAGATTAATCTTTTAAGGAGTAAGCCTTTTAAGAAGTATGGCAAAAGAGTAAAATTAGGAGATTAATCTTTCAATGTCATTTACATTTGTTGATTTTTAATGGAAACATTGATTCTTGACAATTGGGTAGTCGTAATTCCAAGATAGCTAGCTATATGAAATTGAGGTATTTCATTGATTATAGATTTGTACTCTTTTAAGCAATTAAGGTATCGCTCTTTAGCCGGCAAAGTAAGAAAGTCGTATTCTCGTTTAGATTTTTTTTCAAACAAGTGAAGTAATATTTTTGCCTGCAACTCCCTCGCTTGAGGATACTTCTTTAAATGTTCTTTAATTAAGTCTATCGGGAGTTCTATTACTTCACATGGCGTGATGGTCTCGATAAAATGAATTGATTTTTCTTCAAGGTTAGGATTGCCAAGTAATAAACTCGGAGAAGAAAGAAACACTTTATTCCACTGCTGTCCCGATTCATCAATGTCATAAATTCTCATAATCCCCTCTGTCAAAAAACCCATTTTTTTTGAATAGGCATTTTTATCAAAATAAATGACTCCCTTTGCTATTTGCTTGACGGTCGACTGCTTTTGCAACTCATCAATATAAGTATTGGGCAAATGGGTGAAGGAGCTGAAATATTCAATTAACTTGAGATGTTGTTGCATTATTTCTTTTGCTTTTTGTTGCTAAGGTATACTTGATGACATATGCTTTGTAGTGCCTTCGTTTTTTCATTCCAGTAATTCTCTCAATTCGTTTATGAATTTTAAAGATTCTGTTTCAATTTTTTCTGTTAAATCTATTCGGTTGTCAAAATCAGGATGCGCTACAAGAACATGGTCAATAATAGATAAACTATTACTAATTGATTCAACCAGATGATATTTCTGCCAATCACTATTTTTGAACATGTCCCAATACTTCTTTCTGATACGCTTGTTTTGTCCAGACAAGCAAATTGAAAAATTCATCAATTGATGATTTAAGATAATAACAAATTTCAATTTTTGTTTTTTCAATTCCTCTGTTGTCAAAGAAAAATAGGAAAAGTCTGGACTTCCTTTATAGATGCTTCCAAGTTTAAAATAAGCATCATATCCTTTATCAAAGAAAGCCCTCAGCTCTTTCATGTATTTTATCAACTCATGATAGCTAAGTTGATTTTCAGTGGGTTTCTTTTTTTCTGTTGTGAAGGATAAATTTACATCATACGTTTTGTCAAGTTTTATGTTGTCCGTTCTTTCAAGAGGGATACAGATGTCTAATATGAACTTTTGCTCAGGGTGAGTTTTATGATCATTATGATAGATTTCGAAAAAATCTCCGTCTCTAAATTCATATCCATTTTCTATAACCCATATACAGATATTCTTCCAGGCTCTTGAAATGTCTTCGCCTTTAATTTCGAATCTACCAACAGCATAAATACCTTTTTGTATGGTTACTGGTCTTATTTCTCCCTCCGCCTCCATATTCTTATCAATAGTGACACAGGCACTATACCTCACTTTTGAATTTTGGGTGACATTGGGATTATCATGATAAATGGTAATGGCTTTAAAATCCGAGGTAGCTAACACTTCTTTTTCATGTCCCCATTTCATTAATCGTTGAAACATACCACCAATTTTATCAAATTCTCCGATATGCATAATACCTGCAAGCTTTATTTCTTGCAGTTCAGTTATAACAATTTGTGCATTCATTTCGATCTCTTTTTTTATGTTATCAATGCTACAAATGTATTTCTCAATTGTGAAGGGCGCTATACCAATCTTGCTAAGTGTATTTTTTCCTTCTGATTTAAACTTTGTTGGACTAATGCCATAATACTTTTTAAAGGTTCTTGAAAAAGAGCTTTCGCTATTAAACCCATAGAAATATGCAAGTTCTTTTATCGATTTATTTGAACCTGTCAGTAGAATAGAAGCAATACGTTCTACTCGCTTTCTATTTACGTACTGGTTCAGCCTTTCTCCTATAATTGTTGAAAAAACTCTATGAAAATGATACGGGGAATAATGTGCTTTCTTTGACAATGATTCAAGTGACAAATCTGCCTCAAGATTCTTCTCCATAAAATCCAAGACGAAAGTTATTCGTTTAATGTACTCCGCCCTTGTACTATTGAAATCATCTTTCATTTTTATTTTTCTTAAAGGTCCGCAATCTGTGAATGGTAGCTGTAGCTAGCGGAATGTTTAGATTTGAGTACTTGCCGAATTTCTAGTTATAGACTTCCTTTACTTTGTTGCTTCATTTTTTTCTTTTAACAATTCTCTTGAAGCTTGTATTGCTTCTGGCACTAATTCATTAAGCTTTAGTATTCGTTCTAATTCTTCAACTGATTTGTTCGAAAATCGAGATTTAAATCCATCAATTCTTCTGCGCGATTCCGCTAATAATCTTTCATTAGATGGTCTCAATATATCTTTAAAGAGCCAACCCAAGTCTTCATAGTTTGTATAATAATGAATTGCCGCAATAATTAACGAAATCACCTCAAATCCAAGAAAAACCCATCCTACTGAAATTCCAATTTCATATTTGATCGGATAGAATGATATTAAACCAATCACGCTCAATAAAATAATACACAACGTAAATATAACACCTGCTTTTCGTTTCCAGTAAGTTAATAATGTTGCTATAATTAAAAGTATTATTGAAACAATGGTAATCGTATCAGTTATTAAGCCATTAAAAACGGATACAAATATTCCTATCCAAAGAAGAACAATTGAACTCCAGCTTTTAATATTTGATTCACTACTCCCCTTTTCTTCATCGAAGGAATCTAAGATATTCTCATTCACGTCTTATCGTTTTAGTTATAAAAAAATATCGTAATTTTATTGTTATTATTAACTACAGCTAAGCGCTGCTCCATCGCAGAGATCATTTACGTTCTACCACTTTCGTCGCTATAGACTTTAAGCTTTCATTCATGACCATTAAGCTAAGAAAAGTCTACGTATATTAACGACCTGTTTTCGAATACAATTATAAGGTTTTTCATCATTAGCGTTGAGATTAAAAGGCACTAATTCTCTTCTTGGAATTAGTGCCTTTGTGTAAAACATGATTTTATTTATATCGTCTGTCCAGAATGACAGTCTTTAAAACTGAAAACAAAGTTAAAAAGCACCATCACTATATGCGTATCTGGATGTAATCTTACCCTCTTCTACATGGTACAATGCGAGGTAATTGATATCTATTCCTGCTTCCTTGTCGTTGAGGTTTATTTTTACAGTGACATATTCTCCTGATTCAATTATCTCTTCTAAGTTGACATTCAAGTTTGGTAATTGAGTAAATGTTCCTGAGACAAAGGCTTTAAACTCGTCAAAGTTTTGCAGCTTATTTCCTTTTCCTCCTTTTTCAAGATAGTCTCGACTGAAATACTTATCGAATACTTTAGCTGCATGTTTTCCTCTATTGACCTTTGCTGGTTTTTTAGCCAAATCGTTATAAAATCCTGAGACAATGGAAGAGGGCGTTTTCGGAAAGTTGAATTGGCTTTGTCCGGATAAAGCAACAAAGGAGAATAGCGTTAGTGAAATAACCAAAATTAAATTTTTCATGATTGTAATTTTATAATATAGTGAACTAATTATTGAAAAGGGTTTACATCCGCGGTTGGACCATAAATGGATGGAAGCTTGATATTTAAAGCTCTTAAATAGGTGGTCAATTCTCCTCGATGATGATACCAATGATTGAAAACAAATGCACGGATAAAAGCAGAGGTCGGCATTTCTGCCAACAATCGTTCTCCATTAGTGAGTTTCCAATTTTTCACTAACCATTCATCCGAAGCGGTTGAAAGTATGGTCTTCGCTTGAGAAATGCTTTCAGTGAAGGATTGTAAAACTTCTTGTTTTGAGGAAGGGGAAGGATGGCGTACAATGACAGCAGCTTCAACTTGACCATCTAATGCAAAACCGAGATTTCTACCGGGGATTGTTGCTACGTGGTGGGCAAGTTGCCCTAAAGGCATTGCCTTTTCATCAGGTTGCCAATTGAGGCGGTCTTCAGGTAGGAGATCTAATAAATTTTGAGTGGAAACAATTTCTTGTTCCAATTCTGAAATTAAACTTTTGACATTCATTTTTACAGTATTTTTAGTTAAAAACAATACTGCAAATTTGAAGATAGAAAAGGATAGATGACGGTATCAAAAGATACACAAGCGGGTATTCAATGTGCCTTTAACAAAAAAAGAATATTTGCTTAGGAAAATCATTTACAATAATTCTATAGAGCCACGATACAATTTTACTTTATTTTCGATTTCAAATTGTTTTAAAATCCTGGAAACAACAACTCTTGTTGTGCCTAATTCTTTAGCTAATTCAAGGTGAGAAATTTTTATCATTTGGTCTGCTTGCTTCAATTTTCGGGATTTCAAATATTCTAAAATTCGCTTATCTACGTGATCAAAAGCAACACTTTCGAATGCTTGAAGCAAGTCATCATATCTCTTTCTAAATGTTTTTATAACATAAGTATTCCATGAGTTGTATTTCTTTTGCCATTCCGCAATATATTTTATGGGTACAGCAAGTATTTTAGTTGTTGTGGTTGCGACAGCTTCAATAGAACTGGAATGATTAAAAAAGCTGGCAGACAAGGACATCATACAAGTTTGGCTCGATTCAACATAATACAATAAAATTTCTCTATCCTCCTTCCTTTGGAAAACTCGAATAGTTCCCTCAATAACAATTGGTAAAACTTTAACATACTCCCCTTCTCGAACAATCGTTTCTCCTTTCTCAGCAATAATTAAATTACATTTCCCAAGGATTTCATGCTGTAGTTCTGGTTCTGAAATGAAATTTAATATTTTAAAAATTTCTTTGGTTTCGCTCATTTATTCTTTTTTTGCTTGCGCACTTAGATATGCATCTGTGGTTGTGGCGGGCTAGCCATTAGCAAGCAGGTTCGATATTGCTTTTATCAGGTGCTGTAATTATTCATTTAGGCTTTCATTTATCAAAAATGCTTTAGATCATTGAATCATTCTCCAAATTGCCTCAAATGATGATCATAATGTTTCCATTTTAGTACGGCCCATTCCGCTGGGCTTAGTTTTCCCAAATACGGATGAGGATGTACCGTACATTTTTTAGGTCCATTTTCATAAAACATCTTTACCATTTCGATTGCCTTTTTCTTCTCCACTTCAAAATCAAATTCACCGGTCACTACATATGAATCATTAGTGGGAGAATTCTTGACCATAGGCTTTTTATTTAAATACACCAATTTCAAGATTGGACTTAACAATCTACCTAGGAGCTTCCGTTTAGGAAATTTCAAGCCCATAGCAGGTTCAAGAGAAACATTTAAGTGGACTAACGTTTGGGAAACATCCATCGTCCCCCATAAGCGCTGTGAATCGGGTCTTAACCTTTCAAGTCTCTCAATTATTAAGTCAACATCAGATTTATTATATAAATTATTCATTTTCTATGAAGTTGTCTATTCCCTTATTTTATGTCGTATACCTATTCTACACTGGTTTGTCTTATCCTGTTGACAGTCCTTCTCGGACATTAATTTAGTAAATTAAAACGGAATCAATGATTTTTAATTTCTTCAATCTTTGATTTAAGTCTCCCATTAATTTCCTCAAGGTTTTCTACTCTTTTCTCGAGTTGATTGATCTTTGCCAATGATTGCTGCATTTCAGTTTCTAATTTCTGAATTCTGGCTTCCTTATTTGGATTCATATTACATCCGACAAAGAAAATTGATAGTACAACAATCCCAAGTGTATTTTTCATTATATTCAATTTAAGTTATGAAAAAGGGGGTTAAGGTTTTCTGGTTTTGTTAGATTGAAGTGATATTGAAACTCCTTTTTCTTTCCAACACACAAAACTGAATTAATATTCATCATCATGTCTAAGGTATTCTGTAAGGGAATATCTTTTCTTTTTAAACTATATATTCTGTGTGTGGTTCCCATTTTATTTTTTTTTGACAGATAACAGCTAGCATCAATAACGTAGCGGATTAGTCGCGATACCACAAAGCCTGCATTAAGTCTTAGCTAATCTCACAATTATTACAAATCATCGATTGTTTCCCCATATATAGTACAGCACCCGTCTTTATATAAAGATGACTTCAATTATCAAAATTATTTTGGTCTTGATCATTAAAATTAAATAGAATCGGATCTTTTATTAATGTCTCGAACACCGTGTAATATTCCTCCGATGAATCAAAAATTGAACAATTAACTACATACACTGCTTCTGATTTTTTAGTAGTATAAGTTCTTATACCTATAATTTTAAACTTAGCGGTTGATTTTGGAAAGCTCTTTAATATCGCCATGTGAACCTCATGGAAAATATCTTTACTACCAATAGAGTTGTGTTTTGAAAACAAAGCATAAACCTCTTCAAAATTTTTCGTATACTAATCGCGAAGTGATTAGGGAATTTTGATATTTTATTATATTGCATCAT
>CAYTVR010000218.1:0-2400 GCA_964441245.1 uncultured Saprospiraceae bacterium
ATTCATATCAAATAACTTTTATTCAATTGAATAGATGCAATTTTTAGTTTTCTTGGTTTGTCGTTTCTAACGTTTACAGGAAAGACGTAGCTGGAAGTAACAGAAGCATTGCGTATTAATCATTACCGGCTATGACCATTTTCCGTTTGCTGGTAAGCTGTTATTCATTCCGTTTTAAATTCTGGACCTTTTATTTTTTGAAAACAATCCGGGTTTGGACTTCTCTTCGGGTTGTTAAAAAAATCATTTGCAGCTTGCATGGCACATGGATTACTCCAATTTGTTGTAGGACTATGCTTCCAACCTTTAAACACCATGTGAAAACTGTTACTAAAATTATCTGATAACATTTCTCCAAAATACGGTGGCGTATTTTCATCATATTCTCCACTAATCAATAGAACAGGAACATTACTTTTTACAGGTTCATTTTCTAAATCATCCACTTTTTGAACGCCCCAAATATTACATACCTCCGAAGTAAAAACAGCCGGGGATAAACCAACTAGTTCTGGATATTTATTTTTTTGATTTTCAACTATTGCCTGATTTACAAATGGAAATTCTTCTGCACACCACACCGAAAGTCTCATCCCTTGTCCGTCACCATTGCCTGGTTCTTGCAATAAATTAGTCAAATGCTTTTTTATAGAAGTATAGTCTCCATTTAAGAGTTTGTTTATTTCAAGTGGAAAGCTTGGAACCTCACTTGTGGATGCATCGGTGAATACCGCAATTAAATCTTTTCCTTTTAATTTAAAAACCTGGTCAGTACTGTCAATTGGGTGAGGAATAGTAATTGACAATGGACTTTGGTAAGTCGCTTCTAGGAATTGTAAAAAGCGATTTTTTAAGTTCGGAAATGTACGATTACAATCGCTATCCTTTTCACAATCTTCCAACAATTTATTGGTCGCTTCGTAAAGGTTCGTCACACTTACTTCATCATAGTTAGATTCCAATGGAAGTGGAGAATCCATAACCACACTTCTAATGGATTCAGGATATTCTCTAAGAAGAACTTGAGCGATTTTTGTACTATATGACCCTGACAAAAAGTTATATTGTTCAATGTTCAAGACCCGTCTCAAATCTTCTATATCTGCTGCACTTTCTTTTGTATGATACCCATTTAGATCTATCCCCCTCTCCACCAATCGTTCTCTGCATTTTAAAACTGCCTCATTGAAAATACGGTCGGTGTCCCGATCTCTAAATTCTGGTAAGTTTGATTGATAGACTGCTTCCGCCCATTCTGGACAAGCAAGATTTGGTTGGGCAAATTGGTTTCCCCTTTGTTCAAAAAGTATAAAATCTCGATCATCAAGATATTTATAATACTTCATATACTGTGAAGCCCTCATGCTTGTATAGCCCGGACCTCCTCCAGTATAAATGACTGGGTCTTGTTTAGGATTTTTACTTCTACTCTTAAAAATGTAGATCGGAAGTTTGATCGTATTTGAGTTTGGGTTTTGACGATTTTCGGGGACTTCCAAATAACCAAAAGTAAATTCTTGCCCTTCCTTAATTTTATGAGTCGTCTTTTTAGATTCTTTAAAACTTGGTGTAAAATCAGTGATCGGTTCATTAGGCTGAGAACACGAAAAGCAGAAAAAAAACATACCAATTACTGCAAATAGTTTCATGTGCTTACTTTTTAATTTTGATTCAATGTTGAGATTGTTTTACAAAATTAAAAACCATTTGGCAGTTAAACATTCGCATTTGTTAAGAAATGGTCGGGATTGTTCTACCTCTGTGTCAATCCTGTCGCAGCCCTTAGTCTCTAAAGGGAAATCCGCCCGCTGACACACTTTATGAAACAGTGTCAAATGGTCTGTTTTTTTATTCGACTTAGACTTTGTTCTAAAACGCCTAAATAAGATGCGATGTATTTTTGAGGCACTCTTTGGATAAGACTTGGGTTTCTTTTAACCAGAAGCTCATATTTTTCATTCAAACTAAGTAGTTGCATATTGGCTAATTTCTCAACCGTTTTGAGATAAGCATCTTCCGCAATGATTCTACCTAATCGCTCCAGTTCATGAGATTGATTGTAAAGATCTAAAAGATCAGTCTTTTGAAATTCATAATAGACCGTGTCCTCCATTGTTTCAATGTAAATTTGGCTTGGCTTCTCTGTTAAAAAACTAACAAAGTCTGTGGCAAACCAATCATCAAAATAGAAATGGTGTGTATGGTCTTTGCCCTCCATAATTCTATAGCCACGAAGAAGTCCCTTTTTTATGAATAGTATCTTTTTTGAAGCTTTACCTGGATAAAACAGTACTTGCTTTTTTTTAACTTCTTTTTCAGTCGCAATGTTTAACAAGAGTTCATAGTTATTGTCTGATAATTTTAGGTGCGACTGAATTATTTCTTTCATTTTTTCTTAGA
>CAYTVR010000218.1:2500-12535 GCA_964441245.1 uncultured Saprospiraceae bacterium
TCGTATGCTGGCTTTCTTTTCATTATTTCGTCAGCAATTTCGTCCCATAGATGAATCCTCTTATTCAACGCTTCAATGGAGATATTAAGAACATCTTCCCATTTCTTTTCATTTTCTCCGCATAATTCTGAAACCATTTCAAGGGATAAAGGGCCATGTTCATCTCCGTCCAATTCAATATGTCTATTTAGGTAATAAGTAAGTTTTGGAAATTTATTTTCATAAGGATCATTTGAATTCTTTATGATTTCGATAAATAGATCAGGAATCAAGTCTTCTCTACCAAAAGTAAATGCAGCTGCGATTTTGTGGGCCTCTTTCGTTTTGATAACATTAAAAGTAAATTCTAAAAATTCCTTTTCCGCTTTCTTTAAGTCGGCCTTTGATAATTTCTCAGAAATATCTTCTAAAGAATTGATGGAGTCTATTAAAACAGATATTCTATTTGAGCTAGCCCCTACTTCAGCCATTGCCTCCGTATACATTTCAAAATGACTTTTCGGTATCCCATTTTCATTAACATCTGTTTCTTCTCCCAAAACTATTTCATTTATAAATCGAGCTGCTTTTGGATTACTTGATGGTTTCCAAGGTAAGGAGACACAGGTTAATTGATTTTGCAGCGCTTTTAAAAGTGACATAAAGTCCCAAACAGCATATACGTGCTTTTCCATGAATATCTTTATATCCCCTAATTCAGATAAATGGCCATAGAGTTTGTGATCAGTTAATTCTTTTCTAAGATCTTTGGTCTGACGTTCAATTAGTTTAATTCGATTCATCTAAATTGTTCTTTTGTTAATCAATACTTAGGTAACAATTTATTCATCAAATTGATTAATCTTTTCTACTCTTTTTTTGCTGAGATACAACGACTTCGGTGACGCGGGGTGAGTGAAAAATGGATTCGAAACAATAACAACTATGGTGCTGTCAAAGTAAAGGACGGATAAGAGAAAGTATCTAGTTTGACTCTGACAAACTCATCTTGTATTTTCTGGGGTTAGTAACTTCCATGGGAAAACTAATTTCAAACACACTACCTTTACCTTCTTCAGAACGTAAAATCTTAATATCTCCGTCCATTTTTCTCATCATTTTACGAGCCAGACTGAGTCCCAGTCCTGACCCTTCATAATTTTTTCTGGAATTTAATCGCTGGAACATATTGAAGATTTTTTCATGGAAGTTTGGATCTATTCCAATGCCATTATCTTCTACTTCAAAATAGTGAAATTGGCCATCATCTCGGTGTCTGATTTCTATGCGTGGTTGAATACTCTGGTTGTACTTAATTCCATTTTCAATTAAGTTCTTAAAGACTAAAAACAAGAAAGACTTTTGAACATATATTTTCGGTAAATTGTGATGTTCTATAAAAGCATTTTTCTTTTGAATTAACGAATTGATAGACTTTGAGATAGAATCGATGATAAGAGAAGATTCAATATGTTCAGCAGATGTATTTGAAAAGTCACCTGTAGTTTGAAATTTGGATACGTCCTCTATTAACTGATTGAGTTGTCGTCCACTTCGAGAAATATATCCTAGGTATTCGCCAGCGGTTGATTTTGGCTCAATAGCATTTTCCGCAAGTGTACTAAAGCTAACAATATTACGTACGGGTTCTTTTAAATCGTGAGAAAGAATTCGGTTAAATTCTTCCATTTCTTTGTTAGATTGACTGAGTAAGGAATTGGATTTACGCAGTTCTTTTGTTCTGTTTTCAACTTCTTCTTTTAACGATTTGTTGTATTTCATTTTTTGAAAAAATGCATCAATTAAAAAGATAAGACCGAGAATAAAAAAGCTTATTACACCATAAAGATAATTTTGCTGTGCTTCTTTTTTTAGCATTTCCGCCTTTAGAAGATCATTCGCTTTTTGCTTTTGACCCGTTTCAAATTTTATGGCCAGTAGTTCCGTTTGCTGCATTTTTTTCTCATTCTTAATGCTATCTCTAATCTGTATGGACATTTTAGAATAGTCATAAGCTTTCTCGAAGTCTCCCATTTTTGCAGCAACTTCGTGGGCTTTAGCGCTCCATTCCAATTTATTGTGAAGAACTTCGTCATTATCCAAAAGATGTTTGTAAATTCCCAATGCTTGATTATAATTCTCTTCTTTTTCCAATATGTTCGCCTCTTGGCTTTTGCCAAAAAATGATTGTCTTTTATCTTCGTTTTTATCAATAATTTTAAAGGCAGCTTGATAAGCCTTTTTGGCCCCCGCAATATTTGACTTCTCTAGCTCAATGTTAACTTTATATAATAAAAAATCAGCCTTTAGGTGGCGGAGTATTGAAGAGTCAACCATTGCAAGCGCATCATTGTTATACTTTTCCGCTTGCTCAAAATTTTTCAACTTGATGTACAGTTCTACCAATCTAGGGTAAATCTGGATTCCAAAACCTTTAATTCCTCCGTTATCCATTTTCATTTGATAAAGCCGCAGATAATGTTCTTCTGCGGATGGATAATCTTCTTTCATATAAAAAAGCTCACTAATAGAATAAAGAGCCTGTGTAACTAATATGGTATCCTTGATTTTTTTGCCCTCCTCTAGTAATTCATAAAATGTTTTCTGCGCGGTTTCATAGTCTCCCAGGTACATCAATGTATATGCCTCAACATAAGTAAATTCATTCCTTATTAGTGTCGGAATATCAGGAGCATTAAGTAACTCCTTAGCATCTTTTAGAACCTGAAGACTTGCTATTAAGTTATTATCATTTTGCTCATAGTACACCTTTGCCAATGCATAATCGAGCTGATATTTATTCGGTATTTTCGCCCCATCATCTAGTAATGTCTGGCATTTTGCAAGGTATTCCTTATAGGTAGGGTGATTATAAAAGGAGTTATCATATATTTTTTCGAGAAAGAGTTTAAACTTCGTAGAATCTGGAGTCAATTCAGTAAAGTTATCTTCCGTTATATCTTGAGCGTCTATTGAAACACAATTAGAGAGGAATAAGAAGAAAAGTAACCAGGTAGGCGTTAATCTCATGAGATTCTGAGCTTTTTTGTTTAGGTGTTGGGTTAGTAAGCTTTAGACTTCTACTTTGACTATAAATCCCAAAGAAGGTGAGGAATGGATTTATTAGCTCGTTTAGAAGTAATAAGTAGATATTATAAAACCCGTAAATATGATGCCAAATCGATTAATTTTGGCACAGTAACATTACTACTCAACATATATAACATTTTTTCTATAAACATCAAGTTTTATAGCAAAAAGGTTATCAGACTTAAGCAGGTAGCCTCAGAAAAAATATAACGCGAACAATGCTTGAGGTTTTCTTATCGAGGGGAGGTATTTTTTCTTTTAGGTTTGTTTGTGTTGGGAAGCTATTGTCTCATATTCCGAAACGAAGTTCTTTATTGTGTCTTGAAGGGAGAGTCGCCCTTTACCCCTAAGTTGTAAAAGAATTGTTGAGGAAATAGGTTTTGTCAATGAGGCAATTCGATAGGGCGTTCTTGAAGTTGCAAGAATTTTGTTTTCTATATCTGCAAACCCAAAGCCTTTTTTATAAATTACGGTATCATTTTTAGCAACAATAACTAACATCCCAGGAATATGAAATTTGTCCATTAACCTATTCAAACCATTCTCCCAAGGTTTATATTTTTCGTCATTCATATACCCGTCTTTTACAGTTACAAAGTCTTGAATTTCACCTTTATCAACAGTTGGTTGACAAGCCATAAAAAAGAATATTATTATTAGTGAAATGATGTTTTTCATTACGGTCTATCTTTTTATTGTCACCAAACGGTTAATTTATGTGACGTACCGATCGTATGAGAGACCGGAACATCATTCCCCTTGTTAGCAACTGTTATATTTCTTCTTTTTCACCGTTAGCAAAAATTCTATAATATTTATCTCCTTCAATAAACAAAGCTTCTGATTTTTTATTCGGCCAATTTTTGTGATAATCTTTTGGATGTTGAACATCAATTCCAATTACTTTTCCGCCGTATTTTCTATTCACTTTTGATTGAACAGTATGTCCAACGACAACTGATTGGGCATTAAACTTATTCAGCCCGATGTCTACTTGTTCCTGCGTCAAATCATCTTTGAAATACCCTCTGTACCAAGATACACCCGTATGGGTGGAAAGTAACAATTGTTCAATATTTTTCGCTGTTCCTGGATAATAAGGTTTGTAATAATTACGCCTTCCAATCTGATTAATTTCATCCAGCCCCAACTTAGAACTTGCTAAATCAGGATGTATCCCTCCATGAACAAAAAGATTTCCGTTTATAAGTTCTAACGTATTTTTACTTGCCATCCATTTACCGATAAACGAATTTGAATCGTATAACTCATTTTGTTGTTTTTCCAAAATTGCAGCGACGTGAAAGTACTTAAGAGAGGCAGACTCATAATTTCCCTGCATATTTTTTAATTCATGGTTTCCCAAAATGAAATGAACATATCCTCCTTGTTTTTCAGCTTCTTGCTCCAGTTTGTATATAAACCAAAGGACCTGAGTTGTAGAAAATCCTCTATCCACAAAATCGCCAACTAAAACTAAATGCCCATTGCCAAATGTCCAGTTCAGGTTATTGTCTATAACTTTGCTGTTTATCAGAAAATCTCGAAATGTTTTATAACCACTTTCAATATCTGAGATTGCCAAAATCTTATTATCGTCATTGTAAGTATTTAAGGGGGGCTTAAAATCAGTTTTGATTGAAAGGTCGAAACTAGATGAATCAAGCGAAAAATAGCAGGAAGCAGGAATTAATGAATCAATTGGATAGTTGTTTTGCTCCAAATAAAATCCATCATCTTTATTTCCTTTAATGTAGTTGACTTGTAACATACTATCATTCTCATAAAAAACATAAGGCCCTTCTTTATCCCAATCCATCCTCAATGGATTATCACCATAGTGCAAGCCTGCTCCATGATATAGCCCAAATAGTATGGCTGCAAATACAAGTATTAGAACCGTTAAAATTACATGTCTCAGGTATCTGAATATTCTTTTTTTCATTGTTTCTGCTTTTTGAACAAAAGTAAGGGTAAGCACTCTTCTGCTCAAAAAACTGGGATAAACAACCGTTTAGCAATGATGCAAAAATAGGTAATGGGGATGGAGTGACTTCATAACTCTTTTGGCCTATTAGAACCCTTTTCAATGGTAGTTTGTCAAATTCATATTTAATCTCAGATGTTTTTTTCTAATAGTTGCAAACACTATCGGCAAACGCAGTATTCCCGTTTAGCGGATATCTACGATTTGTTTTTTATCAGCTGTCGGGTTCATTTTTAGCATAACAAGGGAGCGATTCCTTAGGCATTCTCTGATTATTTATAGACTCGTGTTTAGCATTTGAGCGTAATGATCAATGTGCATGGCTTGTTTTTGCTATTTTGAGCTATAGCTTTAATTTCTGTTTACTTCTATTTTCAAAATATAGATCCCTTACTTTTTTACTTCACAATTTAGGGTTATATTTCTATTTTTGAAATGAACTTGCTCCTATGTTTAAGTTGGTCGCAATTAGGCCGCCACCTCCAACTACTGATGATGCATAATCAATATAGATGATGTTTTTAATACAAATTGTGAATAATGAAAAAGAAGGAGATTTTAGAAAACAATGACGCTTCAATTGAACAATATTTTAAAATTAATGATTCGTCTCTAAAGGAAATTAAAAAAAATCACATTCTTCAAATGCCTGGGACTATAGCCTATAAAGCTTATTATGTAAAAAGTGGGCTATTGAGAAGTTACACAATTGATGATAACGCTTTCGGCTTTTACTGTGAATTCATCATCTAAAAAAATGTATCATGCAGAGAAAAGAATTTATTCGATCACTTTTAGCATTTACCACTATGGCCTCCTTAGGTAGTTTTAAAAATTATACGGATTCACTTCCTGTTCAGGGCAAAAAAATGCCTGTTCTATTTACCTCTCATGGTAACCCTATGGATATTGTAAAATCGAAGGAGGAAAGAGCATTTTGGAATACCTTACACGAATTGGGGAAAAAACTGCAAAGTCAATTTGAGATAAAAGCAGCATTGGTCGTTTCTGCCCATTGGTGTACCAATAACGAAACTAAAGTTAATGTATCTCCCACTCAAAAACAGATTTATGATTACTATGGGTTTCCAGCCGAATACTATGATGTTAAGTATAGTGCGAACGGAGCTCCTGCTATTGCGGAAGAAGTCACGAAGATTATTCCCAGTATAGCGGCTACAACCGACTGGGGATTAGACCACGGAGCTTGGCCAATGTTAATGCACCTTTTTCCAAAAGGCGATGTGCCAGTATTCCAAATGAGTATAAATTATAATGCCACTCCAAATTATCATTACGAATTGGGTAAGCAGTTGAAAAGCTTGCGTGAAAAAGGAGTCTTAATCATTGGCAGTGGCTCCATGATTCATAATCTAAGATTAGCAATGCAGAAATTCCGACAAAATGATATGTCGCTTTTTGGATGGGAAGAAGAATATGACCATTGGTTGAAAAAACAAATAGAAGCAAGGAATTTTAAAGACCTTATCAATTATACAACCAGCCATAAATATGGAAAATTGGCAGCTCCTACCCCCGATCATTATGTGCCTGTTTTATATAGTTTAGGCTTGGTTGATAAAAAAGATGAGCTACAATTTTTCTATGAAGGTACTCCCTCTAATCCTGCATTTAGCGAACGTAGTTTTCTATTTAATCAAGTTTGAACATTTCCTAAACAAGTGAACGTTTAGAATATGAAACAGATTATTTTCATTTTGTCCTTATGCATGTTTGCCTGTGGAAATTCATTGCCAACGGAGACTGCCCTTGAGAACGGAGTTGGTTTCTATAGTGATTACTATGTGTTTATTTCTGATGATGCATCCTCCCCTATTGTTATTCCATTAGATTTAAACTGGAATTTGGTAGAAAATGGATATGACATTGAATTTAAAGCCTGGCATGGTACTGAAGATGATTGGCCTATTAATTATACAAAACAATTTATTCAAAGCCCTAATTCAAAGATTCCAGAAGAAACGTTTGAACTTAAAAATACGACTGATTATATCTTTGACTCTAACAATAGGGAAATCACTATCCAAATACAATCTGCTCCAAAAATTAAAGTTTCCATTCCTGAAATGGAAGAATGGGTATTGGCTCCTTCAGACGGAAAGACCTTTAGACAAACCTTTGCTGGTAAGTCAAGCATAAAGATTGAAAATGAGACCATTACCGGTTGGTTACTTTATGAAAGGATTCGCTTTGATAAAAACGCCGTTGCTGAATTTGGCGACTTTGAAACTTTCTTTTGGATTCCACTAATAATCGATGGAGAGCTCTACCATTTTGAGGAACATAAAGGAGAACAATTTGCCATAAAATGGTTCGATGATGGGACAACAATTGTGTCAGAAGAAATTTCAAATTTTAATATTGCAATTACAGAAACGATTAACGATGCCACAAGCAATAGAGATAAGATTCCAAAGAAAATACAAATCACTTCTGAAGAGAATAATTTTAATATTTCATTGTTTAGTTCAGGAGAGCAAGTGGGTTATGGAGATGAGTTTCCCAAAGGCTTAGCCTATTATCGGCAAAGCTTGTTGCAATCGACTGCCAGTTCAGAACTTTCCGGATATGGAATGATGGAGTTGATAATTGAAAACAATTAAGGGAACATCTTTGTGTCGCACCTTGTTTGAGGGTACAAATTTTTCTATTGGCAATCCCATTTATTCTGAAAGGTTAAGTTGCCATGAAATGCCGTATTTGTCTTCACACCATCCGAATTTTTTACCAAATCCGTAATCTCCTTCACCTGCGTAGTTGTCTAGCGGAACCATTACCTGCCCACCATTGGAAGAAAGTTTTTCGAATAAAGTTTGTATCTCCTCTTCAGAGTTGCAGGAAACGAATAGCGATACTCCTGGTGTAAATGACCAGACATGATTATAATTACTTTCTGAAACCATGTATTCAATTCCATTTAATGTAAATACGCCATGTTTAATAAGTTCGGGTGTACCTCCTGCTTCTCCTTCCGCGTATTTTTTTAGGCTTTTAATTTCTGAATTCGGGAAGACGCTAATGTAAAAGTTTATCGCTTCCTCCCCTTTTCCACATTGGTCGCCTACGAATGTTAAAAATGTTGTTGTTGTCATTTTATTTATTTAGTTCTATTTTTTTAGCTATCCGATTTACTTATAAAGCAATTCTCAATAATGGTGACTTTTAGTTTTGTTATAAAATTACGGGCTAACGGTCTTTCTAAACGGCGTAGCAAGCTTTTGCTGGCTATGAGCGTTTTAGCCTTTGTGGCGGTTCGGCTTCTTTCTTTATCCTTTATTTATTTTTCCTTTTCCCAAATCTGTTAAAAATCTAAGAGGGTCTTTCAAGAATTTATAAGAGTTGGAAATCTTAATCAATCTGGCTACTTCTTGAAATCTTGGCTCGACCAAATTTCCTTTCATATCCATTAAAAGCCAATCGTATTTCTCGGCTAATTCAATCATCTCTTTTAGAAATTTCAATTCATCTTCTCTTAAATCTGCTCGAAAACGGATTTCTCCGATTTTGCCTGTTTCTTCGTCTATTGACATAGAAGCATCGTTGTCTACTTTGCCGTTATTAAATTTCCAATTGACGAAGGTATCTCTTCCGTAATTTGCTCTCCTTACTTTTTTATCAATTTGATGAATTATTTCTATCGGCTGCAAATCTGTCGAACTCCACCAATTTTGTGTCAAGGCATCTTTAAATTCATCTTCTTCTTCGATTAATCCTTCTTTCTTTAAATGATAATGTTCTGTTCGTTCTTCATAATCAATTTCAAGTATTTCAGGTATTACTCCGATTTTTTCAAGAATTCCTTTTCTCGGAATTATTACCAATTGAAACTGCCATATCGCCATTCGTAATTATTTTGAGTTCGATTTTCCTTTTGTCGCAACATGAAAAATCACTAATCCAGAAATTATTGCCAAATTAGCCCAAAGTATTTTCTTTGATTGGTCTTTTGATTCTGCAATTAAACCTGCAACTAATTCGGGGTTGTTCGTCAGATTTTTGTTGTCATATATATCTAAATTCTTTTGGTTTTTGTAGAAGTGATTTCCGTTCAGAATCATCAATCCTAAAATTCCAAACATTAAAATTATTTTTCTCATTCAATTTTATTGATTACAAAATCTGCGATTTATTACTTTTTTGACTAACCAGGATTAAATTACACACTTTCTATTACTCCCATATTGCTAAACATTTTTTTTCTTGCCAAAACTTCTCGAGTGTCATCTTGTTATTACCAACTACTTTGATAGTTAAAGGACTTAACCTTACACTGATCTTATGAGATCGAGTTCCAAATGTTCCAATTTCAACTACTTCATTCCCTTTCAATATCAAATTATTTCTTTTTAAATATTTAAGAATTGCAGGAACTTGTAAATCAACACCTCCAGTAATTTTAGAATGTGGGTTAACCAGTGATTTAGCTGTATTAATCAATTCATTAAGGTCTTCTGGATGATATTTAAAATGCAACTCATAACTTTTGTAGTATATTTACTCTAAAGCGTCTTCTTGAGATATAAATTTCCCATCAATTTTATAGCCAATCATCCAATTCTCATCATACTTTTCATCCCAAATCTTTTGTCTTTTTTGTCGCTGCTTTAAATTTCCAGCTTGTCCTATTTTTCTTTCTACAATTTTCCAACTCATACAGTTTTAATTCTTTTAAATGACATATTGTTTATAGAAAACATAAATTTCGAAAATAATTCCCTAAATCTCGATTGATCCTATTATCTGTCAGAATTAAATGAAGTTAACTAAAATTATTTTAGATTCAATGAGCACCAATTTATATTGTTGACCAAATTGAAATGGGCATTTTCTCAATAAGACACAACATCTCGATACCCACATCTCCCCCATCCTATTACATATACATCGCTTATACACTCACCAAGATACCACTTTTCATCATAATAACCGACATCCCCCAACTGAACCCAAACCACCTC
>CAYTVR010000219.1:0-12505 GCA_964441245.1 uncultured Saprospiraceae bacterium
CCTATAAGTCAATACCTTTAGATTTACCATTGAAATCAGATGGTATTTATTATGGCTCTTATTGGATTGGAGTTGGAGGTCCGAGTATCGCTGAATACAAATTATTGGAACAAACCACTCCTGCTGAATGGTCAAAACCTGGCGTCTCTATTCCTTTAGGAGCCTACGTTCTTGGAAGGCCAGTTGCTCTTCCCGAAAATTCTAATCAGTCTGTAAACTTTATGCTTGGCACAAAGCAAGAAGTTTCTAAGATAATAAATCAAAATAATGGTGAAATTCCGAAGCCATTGCAGATTAGTTCTTTTCAAAAAAGATTTGACCTGCCAAATACGGAAAAAGAAAAACTATATTTGTTAATGAGCAATCGAGATCGAATAAATTCGTATAAAGTAAATATCAAATTTATAGCAACTCAAATCATTGAGAATAGAGAATGATATTTGGCAGAAAATGCTACTTCCATTTGAGGCAAAATAGTATAGATAAATTATATAAACTTTAAACAGTTTCTGACTATAGCAACGCACAAAATGGGAATAGTCGCTAAACGCAACTACTGCGTTTGTGCGGAGTTTTCTGTGTAAGTATAAAAATACAAAATGGATAATTCAAAATTTAAAAAAATATTGATCTTATTTTTAAGCGCTAATATAGTATGGTTAGGCTCAATCTATAGCCAAAAGTCTGATTGTTATTGCTTAACGATAAAAAAGAATGAACGATCAATAAAAAAGAAATGTTTAAAGATAAATAATAACGAAACTTTCGAATATCAATGGCAATCCAAATACGCTCATCATGAAGGTGAATTCTTTTCAACAATAAGTGAAGGGGTGGAAAAAGGAAAATGGAATCTAAACATAGGTAAAGTAATCATCTCTTCAGACGCTCAAGCTAAGGACTTCTATATTATTAATCGAAGTAAAATTATTGGTAAAGTTGATTCAGTAGAATTGTTTATAGATCAAAATAAAATAACTAATAGAAAAATTAACCTAGGCCAATTGATTAAATATGATAATGATACTATTGTTGAGAGAATGAATTTTGGAACCAATGGTTATTTAAAAATACCTTTAGATACCGTTAGTAATTATGGAATATTGAAGTATCATTCACCTCATCAATTTAGATTTACAATAGAATCAAATGAAATCAAAATTGATATAGAGACGATTCAATATAGTATTTGGGCTAGGTGTATTATCAAAGATGAGGAGATTTTAATAAAAGAGAATCAACTTATTTGGAATAATTTCACCAAGAACGAACCATGGACAAAAGTATCTGAATTAAAATATAATGAATATTTAAAGTAAAGCAAGCAAAGAATAAAAGAATACAAGACTATGCTGACCCTTTTAGCCAGCACGCAAACCGAACCCACAGTCAGTAAGTAAATCTCCTATGCTGACCCTTGGTAGGATTAAAAAATAAAAACAAAATGGAGACAATTCGTTTTTTTCTCTTAAATACATTTATTGGTGATGGATTAAAAGGCAACCCAACTCCGGTTTTTCTTCTCGAAAATCAATTGGATGAAAACAAAATGGAATTGCTTGCAAGCAAATTCAAAGATTCGGTATCCGTCTTTCTCAATAAAGAAGAAAAATCAAATACCTATCAAATAAGGTACTTTACAGTAACAGGCGAGATTCCAGCTTGTGGACATGGTTCCCTTGGAGCTGCCTATGTATTGTTTAGAGCATCTTCAAATGCTGACCGAATTAGTTTAAGAACCATTGAAGATACAATTCTGGTGGCTTTTAAAGAAAATGGACGAACCTTTATACAATATCCAAAACTTGGAACATCAGAAGCAGTATCTAATCCAGCCGTAAATGAAGCACTGGGAATCAAAAAGTTTAAATCCTATTTCATTTGCACCGCACTTGAATCCCTTTTTATTGAATTAGAAAATGAAAAAGAAGTGATAGAAATAGTTCCTAATTATGAAAGACTTCTTCAAAGCACAAATGAAATCAAAGAGATCGTTGTCATGAGTGAATCAGAGGAGGAAGCATTTGATTTCACTCTTCGTTCTTTCTGTCCATGGATCGGAATAAATGAAGATCCTGTAACGGGTTCGATTCATTCCGTATTAGGTCATTTCTGGAAAAGTAGATTGGGAAAAGATATACTGGTCGTAAAACAAGCATCCGAAAGCGGTGGTAAATTAATAGTAAAGCCGCGCCATGAATTTGTAAATATCGGAGGTGATTGTTTAATTATAGAAGAAAGGACAATTATGGATTAAATGGGTTCTTGGTCATTTGTAGTGGGTGGATTGTTAGATGGGTAGATGGGTGATGGGTGATGGGTGGATGGGTTCTCCTTCTCCCGTCCGCCTGACTTCGGTCGGGCTGGTTCGCAGTTCTTTACGCAAGAGGGAAGCCTATCTACCCATCCACCCATCTACCCATTCACCCACTATATATGATCTAGAACCGTTAAATGTTGTAATAATATTTATGTCGATTAAGCTCTAACATACATCAAAGTTTAACCTCAAAAAAAAGAAATGAAAGAATTTATAACAACAATCGCTATACTTCTATTTTGTCTTTCCCTAAAAGCACAGGATACCATATATTTCCCTCCAACCTCTGGCGATCAATGGGATACCTTGAACATAACAACTTTAGATTGGTGTCCCGCTAAAGTTGATTCTCTATACAACTTCCTGGATAGTATAGACTCAAAATCTTTTATTGTTTTAAAAAATGGCAAAATAGTACTCGAAAAGTATTTTGGAACTTATACCATAGATAGTACATTTTCCTGGTATTCTGCGGCTAAAAGTTTGAGAGCTGTGCTCTTAGGAAAAGCACAGGAAGAAAACTACCTGAATATTTCTGATAAGACTTCTGATTACTTGGGTACTGGATGGACAAGTCTTACAACCAGCCAAGAAGATTCTATAACCATTTGGAATCAACTTACGATGAGCAGTGGGCTTGATGAGACTAATTTTTTATGTGTTAATCCTTCCTGTCTAAATTATGTATCTACCGCTGGAACAAGATGGGCATACCACAATGGTCCTTATAGTTTGACAAGAAATGTATTGGAGGCAGCCACTGGTGTAAATCATAATATTTATAGCAACACTTTAGAGAATCTAATAGGGATGAATGGAACCTGGCTCTCCTTCTTAGGGAATAGCTCTTATAATAGTAATGCCCGAGATATGGCAAGATTTGGCCTTCTAGTTTCTAATAAAGGCGTTTGGGATAATGAGCCTTTACTTTCTGATACCAGCTATTTAAATCAAATGCTTAGCCCCTCACAATCACTTAATCCTTCGTATGGATATTTGTGGTGGCTAAATGGACAAGATAGTTACATCAACACTTCTTCTACAAATACCATAATGGGTTCCATTGCCCCAGATGCACCTATGGATGTTTATGCAGCAGCAGGTTCTTTTGGACAGTTTATTAGCATCTCACCGGCTAATAATCTTATAATGATAAGACAAGGGCTATCCGACAATAGCGATTTTACCGAATTTGAAATGCACAATGAAATTTGGAAACGAATATTAAATTTAAATTGTACCACGACAGCCATTTCTACTATACCAAAAGAAAAACAAATTGAAGTGTATCCAAATCCTTCAACCCATAAAGTCACCATTGAATGGAAGACGGATAAATTGCGTAATGTGATGATTTATAATACGCTTGGTAAATGTGTTTTAAAAACATCAATTGGAAATAGCAAAACTTTAGATATTAGCAATTGGGAACAAGGAATTTATTTTCTAAAAGTTGAGGATGAACTGACCAATCATTCAGTAAAAATTATAAAAAAATAAAAACGGGCCTTGGTCAATTAACTAAAGTTCATCGCTTTTTCAAAATGCCATTAATCGTTTTTTTTTGACGTTAATAAAAGTCAATTTTCACTTGGGTCAATAAACTTAGAAAAAATCCGATTCTTAGAAATTTCTTCAAACACCTGTTCTGCTTTCAGGCTGTTTTTAAAAGGGGCATCCTGATGTATTTTGGCATATAATTTATCCCGTTCAATTAAAGATTCTTCCAAATTGTTTTCAACCAATTCGTTTATTTTTTTGGTAAAATTGGATTGCCATTTATAATTATCAGGATTGACGATTCCTAGTTCGATGAATTGTTTGGTTTTGCTTTTGCAACGGCAAGGATTTTTTAAATTTACCAAGCCGCATTTTTTATGCATCCATTGGTGAATGTCTTTTCTGGTACGAGACAATTTCTTTCTAAAGTTGGCAGGTGTTACAGCAAAGATCTCCGCCGCCAGATTATGGTCGACTTTAAATACTTCACCAATAATATAAATCAATCGTTGCTCCCGACTTAGACACATGAGCATGCCCGCGGTACAACTTAATCTTGCTTCGTCAAAGGTCATTCCCATTAAAACCTCTTGTTCTTTGGAATAATTTTCATCGGGCAGGTTGCCTATGAAAGTGAAAAAATTATCGAAAGTCAGTTCTCTTTTTTCAATTTCACTTTTTCTGAAATTCAAAATATGATTGAAGGTAATCCGGTATGCCCAGGTCGTGAATTTTGCTTTGCTGGAATCAAATTTCGCTAAATGGGAAACGATTTTTATTAAGACCTCCTGAGTCACATCTTCTGCATCTTGCACATGGTTCAGCATTTTCAATGCAATATTAAAAATGTAATCTTGATGCCTTGTCAATAATTGGTTCAACGCATTTTTATCCCCCTGTAATACTTGTTGGATTAATACATTCGTTTCGGAATTATCCTGGTTTTTTGTTGAAAATGGATTCTTGTTTTTCATCGTTTTATTTATTTTTTAGCGGAATTTTTATAACGCCATAGCCATTGTCCCAAGTCCCTTGTGCCTCTCCTTTTTCATTAAAGGAAAAATTTATCTCCCCTGAAAATCTTTCGTCATTGGTTTTATAGGTGCCTTTAAAAAAGTTCTTTTTTCTATTGTAATTTCCCTGAGTTATCCCCGAATGATCGCCGTCGTCCCAAAAGGAAGCATATTCGATAATCATTGCTCCATTTTCGGACAAAGAAGCTGAAAGTACTTCCCCTTTGCTGGTGGACGTGCATATGAAATTGTAATCAGTAGGATTTTTCAAAAACAGGTCAACACCAGAAACGGCTATAATAGGATTTTCCATAGGTAATAAATTTTCCTCTTGTAGAGGATTTGTTTTTTGAACTAAAAAAATGGCTGCTAAAGTTGAAACAGCGCTTAAAAATAGTATTGATTTCATAATTAATTAATTTTTAGACCTGCCAAGTTTTTGAAAACTTGGCAGGTTTGGTTTCTCAAATTTTATTGTAACAATTCCTCAATTCCGTTGACGCCTGTTTTCATGGATTCCACCATTCCTGTTTGCATTTGTGCCAACATTTCATCGCCTACTTCCTGCACTAATTCAAAATGAACCGTCCAGTCTATCAAGGCTTTTCCATTCACCTCTTTCACCCTCATGATGCCTTTTATATTATGAATCGGTGCCTCCATGTTGTGTTTGTCAATGGTGTAGGTAATGATTTTATTTTCATGATCAATATTGGTAATGGACTCTTCGAGCGTCTTCCCGTCGGCGGTGGTGCAAGTTCGTTTAGAACCAATTCCATTGCCTTCCAATTTACAACTTGTGATAAACGGAAACCATTTATCCACGTCGCCACCTGTTTTCAAAACATCCCAAACCTTATCAGGGGAGGCGTTTAGGGCTTGCGCCAAATAGTTGGTTTTGAAAGCAGGGGAGGGAGGTGCCTGTGTTGAAAAATGGGTGTAAAAAGCTTCTTCCCGAATCGAGTTTGAAATGCTATTCCGTGCTTTTTCAGCCGTTTCCATATTATCCCATTCTACTAAAATAATTTTTTGTGGTGCAGCATTTCCTTTTAAGTCTTCATAGATGGGTACTGGAAAATCCAATATAATGTTGCCGCCTGCTTTATTGGTTTTTTTAATAGCATTTTCGATGTCATCGATTGCACCATAAACCAATTTGTATTCGTAGGTCTTGCCTTCCTGAAGGGTAAAGTTCTTTTTTTCCGTGATCGGAACGCCAAAAACTTTTAAGTCATTCCAAATAGGTTTTCTGAGTTCGGACAATTTTTCATGTGGCATGTCCTCCGAAAAAGCCATTGCTCCTTCTTGGTTCGTCCATTTTGTAATGCCAACAAAGTCAGTACCGTTGAAGTTGCCCGCAGCCACTTTATCGTATATAAGATTGCCCAAAGGGACAGCCCCATGTTTAAAAGCTAGGGGAAATACCGTTGTCAAATAAGACTGGAACAATTCATCTGTATTCGGTTTTCTATCCGTAATGAAAGAGACAAAAATTTCGCCCGGGTTCAACTCAAATGTTGTGGATTTGGCTTGCTGAATTTCTGTGTTTAGTGGCATTTTTTCAGTTGTATTTTTGTTTTGGCAGGCACATTGACTGGTGATTACCATAAAAGTGAATAAGAAAATTAGATGTTGTTTCATTGTTTAAATTTTTAAAGATTCACTTTTGATACAACTGGTTTTGAGAAGTGTGACAAGTTTTCCTGAACTATTTTAATGGGGGAAATTATTAAAGATGGGATTTTATAAGAAGTAGTAACTAACTCGAATGTATGAGCAAGTTGGGATTGTTCTACTAAGTGTGTCAATTTAATTTTCCAAGTCTTAAATTCAGTCTCACTCCTAAAATACTGGGTTAATGATTTAGGCCCTTCGTTATTTAGTGGGGGAGATTTGGAGATGGGGTTTCCCTTGGTCTACCCACCTCATTACGGTCGGGCGAGTTCGCACTAAATTACGTAAGAAGGAAACCTCATCCACCTCATCCACCAACCCGCTTAGACTCATCCTCAATCCCTGTAGCTCTCTTTCTCGACTTCACATTCGAATTTCCAAAATTATAACTTATGCTAAGTGCTATTTTTCTACTATCCCAATTCCCTCGTCTTTCTCCGACCAGTCCATCAAAATTAGAGGACCCACTCCATCCGGTTTGATAGGTAATATCGGTGGCACTTAACTTGACATTCATTAAGTCATTGAAAAATTTCTTTTGCAATCCAAGATCGATAGAATACCTCGTATCATATTCAAATACACCTCCCCATATCCCCGGTCCTGCAAACCATCCAGTTATTTCTCCAGTGAATCCTTTCGGAAGTGTAAATGTATTTTGTAGAAATAGATTATAAGTAAATGCCTGAACATCCACGATAGCTCCATCTCCATAATCTGCTTGATTGTTCAAATAACCACCACTAAGGTTCGTGTATAGATTCCACCATTTAGTCACTGCAAAAGGTGCGGAAATATTCAAACTGTATACCTTTTGCTCGGCCAAATTGGCGTATTCGATTAATCCAGCTTTTGGATTTTCATCATCTGGCGCTACTAATCTTGTGATTTGATTAGTCGTCTTAGAATAGCTTAATCTGAAATTGTATCTAAAATTGAGGGTATATCCGATTTCGAAATTATTCACAATCTCTGGATTCAGTTTTTCATTGCCTTTTAAGAATGACAATTCACTCAACTGGACGGTAAAAGGATTTAAGACATTGTAATCAGGTCTGTTTATTCTCCGGCCATAATTAAAAGACAAAGTCTTGTTGGAGGCCAAGTTGTATCTCAAGCCAGCAGAAGGAAAGAAATCGGTATATTCCAAATCAACTGGATTATTCTGTGAGTCTGGTGAGAATGCTTTTAAATCTCCTACCGCGTCGGTAGACTCCACTCTCAAACCTGCTGAAAAATTCAGTTTTTCATTGATGGTTCGTTGGTAGCTTGCATAGCCTGCATAGACCAGCTCATCATAAAAAAACTCGTTTGATCGTTCATTATTTTGAACGCTAGTTTCATTAATGATGTCGTAAAACAAATAAGAATTATCTGTATCTACCTTACTTATCTTAGTCCCTAAACCCAATTTCCCTCCAGCCAATGCTGTTTCATAATCTATTTTTGCCGTATAAATGTCTATGCTGACTGGAGTATCATACTCTGTCAATACTTCGCTAAGTAAATTCGTTTTTGTCGCATCGAAATATCTGTTGGGTTGTATGTAGTCGCTTTCATTTCTATATCTTCCATAATCAATGTCAAAATTGAAAGACGATTTTTTATTAGCAAAAGCATAATTGATGTTATAGGTGCTTCCATCACGAATTTGCACAAAACTATTATCCGCTAACAATACACTGTCGATTGCAGTGGGATTAGACAGTGATGAAATCTCAACACTATTTTTTGAAATACTATTGTTTTCATTATACAGACCCGTAATTAAAAAACCTATCGTATGATTTTTCCCTAAGAAAAAATCTGTTCCCCATCTATAATTTATTCCATCCTGATCGTCTTCTCTATCTTCATTTTCAATCGTTCGTAGATTATTTTGATTATTCAAAAATTGCATTTCCACAAATGATTTGCCTCCACTATAACCTAAGGTCCCAAAAGTGTTTAATCTTTTGTTCCTGTAATTCCCCGCAGCAGAAATGTTACCCGTCAGCAAACGCCCTTGACTTAAGGAACCACTTATGGAGCCATTCGTGCCATGACTTTTATCCCGCTTCATTTTGATGTCAATGATTCCTGCATTTCCTTCCGCCTCGTATTTAGCACCAGGATTAGTGATGATATCCATCCGATCGATCTGCTCCGCTGGAAGGTTATTGAGATAGGCCGTCAAATCATCCCCACTCAAAGGCAATCGCTTACCATCAATATAGATCAATACACCGGATCTATTCAGCACCGATATATTATTGTTATTATCTATTAAAACCCCGGGCGCTTTTCTAAGTAAGCCCAATGCATTATCTCCAGCACTATTGATTGTCCCTTCTACATTAAATACTGTTCTATCTGCTTTCACTTCTATAAGTGCTCTCTTGGCTTTGACTACAGCCGTTTCAAGTTGTACAGAAGAAGTAATCATTTGAAGGACTCCCAAGTCCACAGCGACATTGCTTAGTTCAATTTCTGAAGATTGATAATCATTGAATCCTACGTAGCTGGAGACGATATAGTAATTCCCTTTTGCAATGCCTTTAAATGAAAATTTTCCTTCTTCATTAGAGGATTCGACTTTCACCATAGTGTTATCGGAGGTAGTGTATAATACCACATTCGAAAATACAATAGGGGAGGATTCCTCATCTTGGAGTATGCCTTCGATTGATAATTGGGCGGAAAGATTAATTGATAAAAGGATAAATAGAAGTAGTAGTTTTTTCTTTTTCATAATTTTAATTTTTGTAATTCACAATTGGTTCCAGATGATTTCATTTGATTTGTTTTATTCTAAGAGTCAGGAGTCAGGAGTCAGTCCCCTCGCGAATGCCGTCAACTTAAGGAACTCAGAGGGAAGGCTTTCAGAACTTTTGCTCTTCTCTTTGCTGCCCACGAAGTTCCGAAAACCACTAAGTTGACGACATTCAGTCCCCTCGCTCTTACGAATAAATTTTAATCACTTGTCCATTTCCTTTTCCTTCGACGCTGCGGATATAGCCGTGGATCATTTTTTTCATAGGAATTGGAATATGTCCGGGAAAATAACTTTGGTATTTTTCGTAGGCATTTTCAACTACTCCAGTGGAGACTGCATTGACTCTTTTTTGGCTGGGTAATTCCAACGCCACTGCTTTTACAAAACTATGGATAGCGCCATTAACCATTGCTGCACTTGTTGTTTGAATGACTGGATCATCGGCTAAAATTCCTGTCGTTAAAGTAATCGAGCCTTCCGGGTTTAAATAGTTCAAACCAATGCGAACTAAGTTAACTTGCCCCATCAATTTGCTTTTTATTCCGATGTGAAAATCCTTTTCCGTTAGCTCATGGAAGGCACCCCATTTGGCTTCTCCGGCGGCACAAATGATCGCATCTACTTTTCCTGTTTTTTTAAAAAGTTGTTCAATAGAATCCGCATCTTCAATATTAATTTTATGCGTTTCATCATTTCTATTTGCCCGGATAATTTCATGCTTACTTGAAAAATGTTGGACTAAATATTTTCCTATTGTGCCCGTTGCTCCTATGATTAAGATTTTCATGTATTGAATGTTTTTTGAAAGATAAAGTAATTAAGGTTTAATAATATATATCTACATATCGGTAGTTGTCGAATTGTTAGAACAAAAAAAACTCTATGTCTTTACCTAGGGGGGGTAGCTGTTTTTGGATAAACTTTTCATCGTGTTTATACAAAGTCCATCTTCCATTGTACCTGTTGCTCCTTTGCTTAAGAGTTTCATGTATTGAATGTTTTTCGAAAAATAAAGTAATTAAGGTTTACTAACTCATACCTACATATCGATAATTATCGAATTGTTTAAACAAAAAAAAACTACAACGTTTTGCTTAGAAGAGTTAGATATTTTTTGATAAACTTTTCATCACGTTTATAATAAGTCCACTTTCCATGTCTTGTTGCAATGACTAATCCCGATTTTTGCATCCAACTCAAATAATGAGAAACAGTGGATTGAGAGATGCCCGCTTTTTTACCGATATATTGGACACAAACGCCATCATTAAAATGGCCTAAATCTTCATGAGGAGGAAAATTTTCTTCCGGAGATTTTAACCAATTCAAGATACTAACCCGCAATGGATTAGAAAGTATTTTATTGATGTCAACAATATCCATTCTGCAATGTAACTACATTTCGAGAATTATCAAAATGTTTTTATGAATTTTTCGTTAATATTTTTATGAACCCATTAAATGATGTGAATTAGTTGGCAATTAGTAATCCTCCATCGACCATTAAGTTTTTACAAGAAAATCCTATATTTTGCAATTGTTGCAGGTATTAGTTTTCGTGCTGCACTTGGTCCAAGCACCGAAATCTATCCCGAGCGAGCGGTCTATGCACCAAATGCATCTGTAGCAATCATTATGTTCAATTCGATTTACAAGGAAAATCAGAATTAATGAATTAATAATTATTTCGATCGCTAATCAAAACTAAAATATAACTATGAATAAAATAATTTTAATAATTGCAATACTGAGTTTACTTTTTAGTGCAAAACACTCAATACCAGAATCAAGTATTGATGGTGAATATGAATGGACCTGTACATTTTCCGTTGAATCAAATTATCGTGAAATTCAGATTACTGAAACGAAGGGGAATCTTATTGTTAACAGTTTTTCTGAAGAAATTGAATTCCATTATACGGAAGGAGAAAGTACTTATTCTTTCAAATTACCCCGAGATAGTGTTTATAATTCTAAAAACGAAAATGAATATAAGATATCAGAATTAAAGAATAGCGAAAACTCAAGAAGAGAACTTAGGTCAATGTTTCACTTATTATCTTATGCTTTTCTATTAAAAGAAAGTGAAATCTATTACGGTGATTCCAGAGCATTTGTTTATGAAATAATTAAAAAGAAGAAGCAAGAAATAGTGGCTACAATTGAAAGAAGGCAACTCACAGACAATCTAGTTTTTAATATTTCTAACCACACCAATAGTCCAAATTATACGGATAGTGTAAAAGGAAAATTCAATATTAATCCTAAAGAAAAAAACAACTTGGAATGTGTGTTCGAAACCTATATTTTAACTAGTGCTTTCCTATTTGAGACTAAAGGACTAATTACAATGAGAAAAAAATAAAAACCAGCTGCAAATCGTATGTCTGACTACAACAATCACGGATTTGGCTACATAGCCTATTTCGAAAGTCTTGATATTTGTGCTATTGTTTATTTAAAAAAAGAAATTATGAATTTATCTGGAAAAACAGCTATCGTAACAGGTTCAAATACAGGCATAGGATATGAAACTGCATTGGACTTGTATCAGAAAGGAGCAAAAGTTTATGTTGCTTGTCGCAATGAAGAAAAAGCGTTAAACGCAATTGAAAGAATGAAGGCTCAAGGTGGAACTGGCGAACTTGTTTATGGTCCCTTGGATTTGGCAAGCCTAAGCGCTGTAAAAGACTTTTCGGACAAAGTATTGGAAACAGAATCAAGACTTGATTTGTTGATTAATAATGCTGGCGTAATGATTCCGCCACCATCAAAAACGGGAGATGGTTTTGAAATTCAATTCGGAGTAAATTTCATTGGTCACTTTGCACTTACAGGTCATTTATTTAACTTGTTGGATGGTACAAAAGGTTCAAGAGTAGTCACCTTAAGCAGTATCGCACATAGAGGTTCGGTCATTGATTTTGATAATTTCCGTTTAGAAAAAGCATACAATAATTGGAGAGAATACGGACAAAGTAAATTGGCAGATATCATTTTTGCACTTGAATTTGATAAGAGGCTTAGAAGCAATGGTTCCCAAATCCTATCTTTGGCTGCACACCCTGGTTTCAGCAAAACAGATTTACAAAAAAATATGGATAAGGATATGCTTGCCTCACTCGATTTAATGACTGCCAAAGAAGGCGCTCAACCGACCCTAGCTGCTTGTTTGCGTGAAGAGGCTGAAGGGGGACAATACTGGGGACCCGATGGGCCTAAAGAACAAAAAGGTAAACCAGC
>CAYTVR010000220.1:0-12338 GCA_964441245.1 uncultured Saprospiraceae bacterium
TTATCAATGAAAAAAGGAAGACGCCGTAGGTAAAACGATAGAATAAAATCTTAAAAATAGCTATAAGAGACTGATTGTCAGTTATTTGAAAACAAAAAAATATTTTAAGGTTCACCCCAATGCGCTCATAAAGCGGGATTAACGACGAGTAAAGGAAAAAGAAAATTCAAACTGTTAAAAGTTATTGTTTTCATGATCCTTAGTTACGATAAAGGTACTTTAACACCTAAGCTCATTCTTATATGAAAATCTACAAAAATATGTACCTTTGTCGCTTTCAGTGTTGCAGTTGATAACTTATACCATAATGACACGTAAAAAGTAATTTTACGCTTAATGTACTAAACAATCCTAAGATATTTGACCAATGGATAATTCACCGATGAAAAAGCTATTACCTCATATTTTGGCCTTTGTGATAATGATGGCCGCTTCTTTTATTTTTTTTCTTCCTTATTTTCAAGGGAAAGAATTGACCCAATCGGATAATGTACGTGCCAGAGGAATGCAAGCGGAAATGTACAAAGTCAAAAAAGAAACAGGCAATTTTCCTTTATGGACCAATTCGATGTTTGGGGGAATGCCAACCTATCAGATCATGCCAACGGCTAGGGGTAACCAAATGCGTCATTTTTTCAAGGTTTCTTTGTTTGGACAAGGGATGATTGCTCCACACTTTGTTATTCTAGTAGCGATGCTCTGTGCTTATCTTTTTCTGATCACCTTGGGAGTAGATTGGCGAATTGGTGTTATTGGGGCAATAGGATATGGTTTGTCCAATTATCACATAGATTTAGCGGAAGCAGGACACTCCAGTAAATTGATAGCTTTAGCTTATGTTCCAGCAGTTTTTGCAGGAGCGATACAAGCTTTTCGAGGTCGATATTTACTGGGAGGGACAATGTTTGCCTTTTTTCTTTCATTAAATATATATTCGAATCACTATCAGATTACGTTTTACATGATGTTGGTGTTAGCACTTTTAGGGTTGGTAGAATTGATTAAAGCTATCAAACATCAAACTTATCCATCTTTTGGAAAAGCAGCAGGTATACTCATTATCGCAACCTTGTTAGCTGTAGCTACTAATTTATCTAGAATTTGGCCGACGCAAGAATATGCTGAAGAAACCATTCGTGGAAAATCTGCCTTAAAAACCAATGCAGGAAAATCTGGTTTGACTAAAGATTATATTTTTGCTTGGAGCTATGGAAAAATGGAATCCTTTACGTTGCTGGTACCTAATTTTAATGGAGGAGGAACTTCTCAACACTTCCGTGGAACGGATACACATAAAAAATTATACTCAAATGTAGAACGATCAATCAGAGAAAGAGGTGGAAGTAGTCGACAAGCCGCCAAAAAATCTGCGGAGGCATACGTTGCTTCTCTCTTTTATTGGGGAGATCAACCTATGGTCGGGGTGGCGATTTATTTTGGTGCCATCATTTTATGTCTCTTCTTTCTTGGCGCTTTTTTAGTAAAAGGAGCAATCAAACAATGGTTAGTAGCTTCGGCCATATTTTCCTTGACTCTAGCTTGGGGAGGTAATTTTTTCTTAAATCCAATTCTGGTAGATTATGTTCCTTTATTCAATAAATTTCGAGCCGTATCTATGGCTTTGGGATTGACCAATCTAGCAGTATTAGTGCTAGCGATGTTGGGCTTGAATAAGTTGATGGATGTTGACGTAAGTAAAGAGAAAAAATTAAAAGCACTTTATATCGCTGTTGGAATAACAGGAGGTCTTTGTGTCTTTGCCATGTTGATAGGAGGCTTTCTAGATATGACCAGTCCAAAAGATGCAGCCCGTGTATCACAAATTGGTCAACAAATCGTTGATGGTTTACCTGTTGATCGATTAAGTGTTTTGCGATCAGATGCACTTCGTTCCTTAGCCTTGATCTTAGTCTCAGGAGGTATTATTTGGGCTTACCTTCAAGGAAAAATTAAAGCTTTGATCATGGTTGGTTTAGTTGGACTATTTTGTCTAAGTGATATTTGGTTGGTGAACAAACGAATCTTATTTGCTGAAAAATACGAAACGCCAAGAGAACTAGCTCAGGTAACTCAACCACGTCCTGTTGATTTACAAATCCAAAAAGATCCAGATATTCACTATCGAGTATTAGATCAATCTGGAGGAAATCCATACACAAATGCCAATACCTCCTACTTTCATAAAAGTATTGGTGGATATCATGCGGCTAAATTGATGCGATTTCAAGAATTAACAGAGCGATATTTTTATAGTCCAGGGGCTTCTTTTACGAAATTGTTGGGGATGATGAATGCTAAATATATTATTCAACAAGGTCAAGATGGCGTTTTACAACCAAGTCGAAATCCAGATGTGATGGGCAATGCTTGGTTTGTCGATTCTTATCAAGTCGTAGCGGATGCCGATGCGGAATTAAATGGCTTAGGTACATTAGATCCTGCCAATAAAGCCTTGATTCAAAAAAGTTTTGCAAAGCAAGTAGAAGGATTTACGATTCAGCCTGATCCAAGTGCCAATATCAAATTGACAAGTTATCATCCAGATCACATGATTTATGAATATTCAGCCGCAAGTGATCAGTTAGCTGTTTTTTCTGAAATGTATTATGCACCAGATAAAGGTTGGAATACTTATATCGATGGACAATTGGTAGCGCCATTTACCAAGGCAAATTATGTACTTCGGGCTATGAAGTTACCTGCGGGTAAAAATAAAAAGCTAGAAATGAAATTTGAACCTCGTTCTTTCGTTCTTGGAGAAACGATTTCCTTAATTAGTTCTTTATTATTGATTTTAGGATTTTTTGGAAGCTTGTTTTTGTTTTTCAAAGCAAAAGGAGTTCCAGAGGTGAATTTGTTGCATGATCTTGTGGTCGAAGCGCCAAAGAAAATCGTAAAAACAAAATCTAAAATCAAAACCAAAAAACGCGGTAAAACAAAATAAATCTTTTTTTAACAAATTCTGTCAAAAAAATAAATAAATCAAGGCTGCGAATCTTCTTTCGAAATTGAAGATTACACCTTGAAAAATGGAACAAGTGCGCTTAATATTCGTACTAAAAATGCTCTAGACTGAATTTTCAGTAAGTGCTGTAATTTGTGATTTTGAAGGATTTGAATAATTATGAAGTTTATGAACTCAGTTGTTAAGTTTTTAAAAAATACCAAAGTATACAAAAAAGTGGCTCACAGTAATTTGTTGAGTCCTAAATTGTATAGCCAACAACACCCACTCCAATTTTTTCTCCAACAAGTTCAGGATGGACGATTCAATCGTTTTGATACCATCGTACGGATATTAGCCATTGAGGAACATTTTGGGAAAAATGATTTTGGTTGGAATCTATATGATAAAATGCAACAACAGCGCAACAAAAATAATCCAGAGCAAATTGATCTGACCACCTACCGCAATCATTTTGAAAACTTGATTGAAAGTATGAAAAGTGACGGTTATGATGCGAAATTTCCTATTTATAGTAATGATGATAATCAATTAATGGATGGTTCTCATCGATTGGCTTGTGCCTTGTACTTTGATGAAAAAGAAATTTATGTCAAACGTGCGGAACAAACTAAAGTTGATTACAGCAAGGACTGGTTCACGGCAAATTTTACGTCATTAGAAGTAGATCAAATTCAAAAACGTTTTGACGAAATAATAAAAAAAGTGGATATCCAATCCTTATTACAAGGAGTCTTTGATCAAAAAAGTCAAAATTTTGGAAGAGGTAATTTCTATCAAAGTTATGATGAGATCAATATACCAGGACAGCGTCCAACCGAAAAAAGATTTGATATTTATCAATTAAAAAAATACTTAAAACCGACAGATGCAGTTTTAGATATCGGTTGTAATTGTGGCTTCTTTGCCAACTATACCGGATCATTTGTGGCCAAAGTAGATGGCATAGAAATCAACTCTACGCTCTGTGAAATTGGTGCGATTACTCGAACGTATTTGAACCGACCGCATTGTACCTTCTATTGTTCTGATTTTAATAATTATAAACCAGTAGGCAAATATGATATGATTTATTCCTTTGCTGTTCATCATTGGATAGGAATGGACATCAAAGCCTATTTTAGGAAACTAAAATTATTGTTAAATCCAGAAGGAAAGATCGTTTTTGAAAGTCAGAATCTGGAAACAGTCGATAGTGACTTTGATGAAAAAGTAACGAAGATAGAAAAAGAAGGTTTCCGTATTCTCGAAAGAGGTGACTTAAAAGATGATGGTATTATTCACAGAAAATTTGTTGTATTTGAATGGATAGCAACAAGTTAGAGCTAAAATCACTTGGTAGAATCAGAATCCTTAAAAGAAATCAAAAAAACTCACTTCCCAAAATTGAATATAAGTTATGTTGAAAAAGAAGTACCAGCCAGCTAAAGTCATTGCAGAAATAGGATGTAATTACATGGGCGATTTTGAAATCGCTAAAGACCTGATCCGATTGGCCAAACAATGTGAAGCGGATTATGCCAAATTTCAAAAACGAAATTCTAAGGAATTATTAACGGAAGAACAGTATAACGCTCCGCATCCTGTACCTTACAATTCTTATGGCGCGACATATGGGGAGCATCGAGAATTTTTGGAATTGGATATCGAACAACATGCAGAACTAAAAGAGTACTGTGAGTCTATCGGTATTGGATATGCGACTTCGGTTTGGGATATGACCTCTGCATACGAAGTCATGGGTTTAAAACCTGATTTTATAAAAATCCCTTCTGCGTGCAACAATCATTTTGATATGCTTCGCTTATTGAGAGATAAATATAAGGGAGAAATTCACGTTTCTTTTGGTATGACAACAAAGGAGGAGATGGAAGCTATCGTTGCTTTATTTGAAGAAACAGGTGCCGCTAAAGATCGTTTGGTATTATATTCTTGTACTTCTGGATATCCAGTTCCTTTTGATAGTGTTTGCTTATTAGAGATTCACCGATTGCAAGAAACATTTGCTCACCGAGTTAAAACGATTGGCTTTTCTGGTCATCATCTTGGTATCTCCATAGATATTGCTGCTTATACTTTAGGAGCAGAATGGATTGAAAGACATTTCACCAAGGATCGTACATGGAAAGGAACTGATCATGCTGCTTCTTTGGAGCCATCGGGATTTGGAAAACTATGTCGTGATCTCAAAGCAACTTCAAAAGCGTTGACCTATAAAGAAGAAGAAATTTTAGAGATTGAAAAAGTACAACGGGATAAATTGAAATATCGAAAAGATAAAACCAATAAAATTTAAGAGTTTGTTTAAATTTCTATTGTCTGAAAAACAATACTTTATGAACCCCGACAAGTTTGTCGGGACAGGCCTGTCTTCCTTAAAAAGAATTTGTTTAGATCGCTAAACGCATTTTTTTTTAGTTCGTCAGAACCATAAATTATTGATTTTCAATCTAAAATAAATTTTAAACAAACTCTAAGTAGAAAATAATTGGATTCCCAAATTTTAAAACAACCTCTAAGATTGAATTTTGGGGATCCATATTTTCGAACAACTAATACATGAGTACAATTGCCTTCATTCCTGCCCGATGCGGCAGCAAATCTATTCGTTTAAAAAACATTAAACTTTTCTGCGGAAAACCTTTGATCTATTGGAATTTACTGGCTTTGGAGAATACTCCAGCAGTGGATAAAGTAGTATTGGCTACTGATTGTGATGCCATTGAAGACATTGCCAATGATTTTGGTTTTTCAAAAACTCTAGTGTATCGAAGAGATACCGCAAATGCCAATGATACTTCTTCTACAGAGTCAGTGATGTTGGAATACATTCAGAAAGAAAATATAGCGGAAGATGAAGTATTTATTTTAGTGCAAGCGACCTCACCATTGACACAAGCCAGTGATTTTATTGCTGCTTTGCAAAAGCTAAAAGAGGCTAAGGGAGATTCATTACTGACCTGTGTTCGACAAAAAAGATTTTATTGGAAAGAAAATGGGGAAGCCATTAATTATGATTTTCGCCACCGACCACGTCGCCAGGATTTTGATGGCGTTTTAATGGAGAATGGAGCCTTTTATATCAATACGGTCAAAAATATTTTAACAGATGAAAATCGATTATCTGGAAAAATATTGATTCATGAGATGCCTGATTATACTGCGGTCGAACTGGATGAATCGGATGATTGGATCATTGCTGAAACCTTGATGCGAAAGCATATTTTAAATAAGGAAAAAAAGATTCCCCAAATCAAATTATTTCTAACCGATGTCGATGGAGTTTTGACAGACGCTGGCATGTACTATTCTGAAAGTGGGGAGGAATTAAAAAAATTTAATACCCATGATGGAAAAGGAATGGAGTTGCTTCGAACTGCAGGTTTAAAAACTGGAATAATCACTTCTGAAAACACTAAAATAGTAGAACGTCGTGCTAAAAAACTAAAAGTAGATTTTCTTTCACAAGGAAGACATGGCCAAGGAAAATTATCGGTTGCCAAAGATTTTTGTGAACAAGCAGGCGTTAGTCTCTCAGAAACTGCTTATATCGGAGACGACATCAATTGCTTAAATTTACTTAGTGAAGTTGGCATGGCTGCTTGTCCTGCAAACGCCCTTTCTACGATCCAACAAATTCCAAATATTCTTTTGTTAGAAAGAAAAGGAGGAGAGGGAGCAGTTCGTGAATTTGCTGAATATATTCTTAGACACAATGCCCAATCTTAGTGAAAAGTCTCCTTCAAAAAATTAGAAATCAATTAGGAGGTTACGATTTTTTCGATACCCTAAAACATACTTCCACTTATTTTACAGCCACGATACTGATCAATGCTATGGGCTTGATCTCCTTGCCGATTTATACTAGTCTTTTGGATCAAGCTGATTATGGGATCGTTGAAGTGTTCAATACTTCTATCAAATTATTAGCGGTCTTAATGTCCTTTAATGCACACCAAGCGATTAGCCGCTACTATTTTGAAGAGAATGAGGACTGGCGAGATTTTATAGGCTCTTCTTTTATCATTACTTTTTTCATTTTTATTTTTGTCGGGATTTTGATTTTCTTTTTTAGAACACAAATATTGTATTATTTCAATATCCCTTCAGATTTATTTTATTGGTTATTTCCAGCTACGATTTCTTTGATCATCTTATCGGTTTTTAATCAGCTTTTTGTTGCTCGAAAAGAATCTACCTTATTTTCAAAAGGGCAAGTCTTTTTTTCATATGCTCGATTTTTGGGAGCCGTATGTTTTTTGTTTTGGTTGGCTCCTACTTATTTGGGTAGAGTAGTTGGAGACACTTTGATGGCCTTGTTTGTTGCAGGATATTTATTCTATAAAATTTATCCCTATATCAATTGGACGGTTCAAAAGGAACACCTTCGCTATATTTTTAAATTTTCTATTCCTTTAATTCCCTTTTCCATTAGTGGTTTTTTATTAAATTATTTTGATTTGTTTATGATCAATTCTGCCAGTAATGATGATGCGGCATTGTATGTTTTTGCCTATAAAATTGGCTTGTTATTTCTTGGTTTGGACCAAGCTTTGCAAAATGCAGGAAAACCAGACTTCTTTAAATGGATGAATGCTAAAAATTATGTCGCCATCAAAGGACAAGTAAAAAGTATTATGAAGTTTGAAGTTTTAGGAAGTGTTTTTCTAATCTTATTTGCCTATGATATGGGACACTTGCTAGCAGGAAAAGACGTTTTCAAAACGTCCTTACATTTAGTTCCGATCATTGTCATGAGTTATGTTTTTTACGGCGCTTATAATTTTTATGCAAGGCTGTTGGTATTTTCGAAAAAGACCATTTATATTTCAGTGATTACTATTTGTGCCGGTATGTTGAATATTATATTGAATAGTATTTATGTCCCTCAATTTGGTTATGAAGCAGCTGCTTACACGACTTTAGTTTCCTACATAGCGATGTTAATCATGGGTTGGTTAGTGATCAAAATTGTGATGAAACTGCCTGCTCCACCATTGACAGATATTTTATTGAAAATATCTTACGTCGCAATAGTCTTATTGATAGGACAGTATTTTCATCAATTGGATGTGTCCTATGTTTTAATTTTCATGATGAAAAGTGTTCTTTTCTTTGTGATACTTGCTGTTTTATTTTGGAATAAAATTTTGGATTTTACTAAATAATAAATAGATGAAGCATCTCTTTTACATCCATAGTCACATTACCGAATTGGTCGCTCGACAAGTGATTGAACAAGAAGGCTATAAAGAAAAGGATACCCTATTTCTACTTTCTCGTAATCATCAAAGTGAATTTCCCAATCAAATCGTTTTACCTTATACACATTACCCGGTTGATTCTTTTAGAGTGTCTTTTTTATTTTGGCAAAATAGAAAAAAATTAGCTGGCCTAGATAGGTGGTTAAATGAAATCGCAGACGGCCAAGCCTTTGTCTATTATACGCCTCAATCAGGTATGAATTTATTCTATTTGATTATCAGTCATCAGCATTGTAAGCAATATTGTTACATAGAAGAAGGTTTATGCTCTTATTTACCAGAAAGTGAATTGCTATCTACTAAAAAAGAATCTTGGTTACGGGATCAACTTTATAACTGGAATTTTAAAGGAAGAGCACCAAGTGTCAAGCATTTTTATGATTTGCAACATGCAAAGTATTTTGCCGCCTATGGTATTAGTGAGCATAGTTTTCCGGGCTTAACAAAGCGAAAAATACTAGATCTACCTTTTGTGAAATCAAATGATAAGACAACATATGAGCATGTTTTAGTACTCGGTCAATATGTGGAATATGAAGAAATGAAGAAAGAAACCTTAATAGAGGTGATTCGATATTTATTGGATTATTTGTATGAGAATAAAATGACTAATCTGCATGTAAAATACCATCCTGCTCAGAAAGAAGAAATTTCTATTGGTATCTTGACTAAGTTGTTCAAAGAATATGAAACTAAAATAAATGTTACTTTGATGGCTCCCAGTACCGTTTTAGAAAACATTGCTATTTCTACAAGCGCAAGCTTTTATATTGTTTCTAGTAGCTTAGGAATTTATTCGGCGATTACAGGAAATAAAGTGTATTGTTTAGCCAAAAAAGTAGTGGAACTAGAACCTCATTTTCAAAAAAAGATAGATAGCTTTCCGGGGTTTTTAAAATCTAGTTTGATCTATATTTGATGTTTTTTGACATCTGTTTAAGTTAATGGTTTAGGAAAAAAGGATTTTTTTACTTTGACAATATGTTTCCATTGATTTTTAAAAAACTGATTCACTTGAAATTGTATTGATTCTTCTTCAGCTATTTTCTTAGCATAGATTTGAGATTGGATTTCATAATGTTTAGGATCGAATTCAAGAGTAGTCACTTCCTGAGTAGGTTTTATCATTAAGAAAAGTTCAAGACCATGTAATTGATCTCCTTCTTCCATCGTAATAATTTCATACCCCGCTTTTTGTATCAGATTTTTTATAGAAAATTTATTGAAGTAATAGGTATGAACAACTCTGAAATAACTCTCAAAAAGTTCCCGACCTTCCAATATCAAAGAATTGGGAATGGCTATGTATATAAGACCATTAGGACTCAGTGTGGGCTTAAGTTTTTTTAATACGTCCAGCGGATTCATGAAGTGCTCCAACACATGTCTTAAAGTAATTAGGTCAAATTTATTTTGATATTCTTTTTCCCAATCTGAGCTGATATCATCGGTGATCACTTGGATATTTCGAGTCTTTAATTGTTCAAAGCAATGTTTAGAAGGTTCGATAGCATAAAATGATTCAATCTGTTTTACGGTTTTAAATATTTCTAGCTTTTGGCCACTACCACTTCCAATATCTAAAATGGTTTTAGTTTTATCGGTAAGTAGATTTCTGTCCTTTAGTCGTTTAACAATTGGGTAATAACTATAAGGATCTTTTTCCGGAGACGTTTTATAATTCTTCGAAATTACATTTGGTCGATAGAGTTGATCATAATCATTGCGATAAAAATCGAGATATTTTTCTTTTGTCCATCTAGGGGATAAAAAAGACAGGCCACAGTTTTTACAAATACAAACATGAGTAGGAATATTGAATTGACCTTTCTCACTTATTTTTTGAAGATCATTTTCGCCACAAACAATGCAGTCAACTGATTCAAATAAATTATCATTCATTTTTAATTATTTTTTAATAGACAAAATGATGCCTATCGGAGAAAGTAATTTAAGGTGATATAAAATAAACTGTATCCCTTTGAAGAATATTTCAACAATAACAATAGGTAATATAAGTATCCTCGTAAGTATTGATTGAATCCCTTGATATTCTCTATCTATAAATAGAAAAGATTTAGTAAAGGAAAATAAAAATAACGGATGCTGATAATAAGATATAGTATATTTGTTTTTAGGAACTTGCTGATTCATCATCATGTAATCAAAACTTTTCTTAGTCAAAGAAAATAGATGACGAGGTGGATCACAATGCCAAGTTTTTGTAAAATAGACTTTTAAAGCATCGGCAAAAGAATTATATTTCCAAGCATTGACAAAATAGCTCTCAATGGTAGCTCTAGGATAAAAATACGCAGAAGTATTATTCGCATTTGGCGTTTTAAAAACGACAAGCCCAGATGGACTTAGTTGATCGTATAAGTTTTGTACAAATGATGCTGGGTCAGTTACATGTTCAATAACATTATCTACGAAAATATAATCAAATTTTATACTTGTGTTTTTTAAATCTGATATAAATTTTTCATCTGGTAATCCGAAAGTTTCTTTTACAAATTGGATAGAATCTTGATCAATATCTTGATAGTAACTGTCTAAGCCGATTGATCTGGCAACATGATAGGCAAGCCCTGTTCCACCACCAAAATCTAAAAATTTTTTAGTCGATAATTGTTGTTCCGTAGGAAATTGAAAAAGAGATTGAAGTTCCTTTTTTTTGGTAACCATTAACTTTTCAATATCTTCCTTTTTCGGTTTGCGGTGCAAGAAGCCTTGATAAAATTGATCAAGTTCCTTTGGAGTTGGATCAGGCGTAGAAAAAAGCAGTTGACAATTTTTGCATTTATGTATTTCATAAGATCTCCAATCGACTACTTTTTTTGTCTTTGGAGAGCTGCAAATTTTACAAATAATATCAGTCATCAGAAATTTTTATATTTGTGCAAATATATTATTTAATTTTAATGTTTTAATTAAAAATAGAGAATCATTTACATTTTGACTTTCGCATATAAAATTTAAAGAAAATGAGTGAAAAACCGATTGTCTCAATTATTATTCCTAGTTATAATTATGGAAGGTTAATAGGGGAAACACTTGAAAGTTTGCAAAAACAAACGCTTGAAAATTGGGAATGTATTGTTGTAGACGATGGATCAGTTGATAATACCAAATCAGTGGTTGCTGTTTTCGTTCAAAAAGATCCACGATTCAAATACATTTATCAAGAGAATAAAGGCTTGCCTGCCTCTCGAAATACAGGAATTGATGCTTCAAAAGGAACTTATTTACAATTTATTGATGCAGACGATTTGCTAGAATCTCAAAAATTGGAATTACAAGTAGAAGCATTTAAAAACGACCCAAACCTTGATTTTGTCTATAGTCCCGTGATGTTTTTTTACGATGGTCGACCTGATCAATTAAGGTATTCTTCTTATGGATATAACTTTCCTTGGGCCTTGACCAAATCAGGAAATGGAAAATCCTTGATGAAATATTTAGTTATTTCTTGTGTATTAATGCCCCCAATGCCTTTAATAAAAAGAGAAGCGGTAATTGCCGTCGGATCTTTTTCTGCTCATTTAAAGTCAATGGAAGATTGGGATTTTTGGTTGCGCTGTGCCCTTGCAGATCTCAATATGAAATACATTGATAAAAAAAATACCCGTAGTTTAATGCGATTGCATGATTCAAATATGACTAAAAAACGACCGCTGATGGTAGAAGGCTTAGTGAAAATGCGAGAAGGTTTATTGGCTGGTATGATTGAAGGGGATCAAACACTTAAAAAGTGTAATCAAAAATTGTTGATAAGTGATTGGATTGAACTGGCATTAGTAAAATATAAGTATACTAGCAAAGAAGAAGGATCGAAATACTTGGCTGATAAAAGGTTAAAAGTTTCTTCCTTTCGATTATCATGCTTTTCTCTGTTTATGAAAATATTCCCGAATAAGTTTAACCTCTTCTTACTCTCTCTTTCTAGAACCTTTATGAAAAAATGGTTGTATTGGAGATTGTCTTAACAAAGAAGGATTAATTTTAGATACTTTCGAAATTTTCAAATCTTAGAGTATTCTGATTTTTACTTAGCTGGACTTTAGCTATTTAAGCAGCCCTAGTAGCCATGTCGACTAAAAGGTTAA
>CAYTVR010000221.1:0-12328 GCA_964441245.1 uncultured Saprospiraceae bacterium
GATTGATTGACAGGATTGCGACCTTGGATTTCATTTTCGGTCATTACAAATTGACCAATCATACGACGAGCTTCGCGTACATAAATTTGGTGTGGCCAATTGCCATTATCTTTAAATTCATCTTTTGCATAGCCCCACTTTTTCATCTCGTCTTGCACCTCTTTGGGAATACGTGGATCATTGGCGATAAAATATAACCATCCTTTTTGATAGGTTTCGTGTTCTTTTATGATTTCACGACGTCGTTCGTAATTGGCTTCTGGGTAGTCGTAATTCATTCCAATATTGTCGAAGCTCATAGGGCCATGATTATTTACATCCGTTTTAGCATTGGGAATTGGGTCGAACTTGTCAAAAGTTTCTCGCCAGCCACTTTCGAAAATTCTTACAAGTAGTTCATACTGCTTGGGGTCATACCCATCGGGTTTCATAAACGAAATTCGATTGTCGGGATGCTGGGTGAGGCATAAACGAAAACAGTAAGCTTGTACTTTATGGTCTCCGGTTCCCTTCATGCCAGGGTCGTCAGTTGTGATGCGAGGAAGGACGCCACTGTTGGGATCATCTGGGATTACATATGGGCTCATTTTTAAATCTCCAAAATGATGTCGATGATGCAGTACGCCTACTTGTACGCCGTTCCATGCTTCCTTGTACACACTATTGGCTTCTCTTCCTACATGATAATTGACGCCTGCGGCTGCCATGAGGTCGCCTTCATAAGTGGCGTCTATAAATATTTCTCCCTTGTAGGTTTGACCACTTAGTGTGGTGATGGAAGTGATTTTTCCATCTCTTGTTTTTACTCCATTTGTCCGCTCTAGCCATTCATCACGGATAACTTTTATAGCATGTTCTTTTATATAGTCTTCAAAAATTTGTTCTGCTACATGGGGCTCAAAAATCCACATGGTTCGACTTTCACCATCCATTGATCGGGTGCCTTGACCTTTATTTCCATAAGCTTCCTTCTTTTGCCATTGCCATGATGCAGGCTTGATGTAATGCTTATAGACCCGATGATAAAAATCTCTGGATAAACCTCCAATCACCGATTTGTTACCTGTATCTGTCCAACCTAATCCACCTGCTGTCAAGCCACCCAAATGTTGATCGGGTGAAACGACAATTACTGATTTGTTCATTTTTGCTAACTGAACAGCTGTGGTTACAGCTGCTGAAGTGCCGCCATAAATAATGACATCTGCAGATTGGGTGTTGTTATCTTGTGAGCTGGAAGGAGCCGGTTGGCAACTAGCCATCAATAAGGTGATGGTAAGGAGTAAGAGTAAGTTTTTCATTTTGTAAGTATATTGTTAAGCTAAAGCTACGGCTTTATTTTAAAATACTTCCAAAGCAAAGCTTCAAAATCTTTTTCATCTGAAATGATTGCAGTCTCTTTTTCTTTTCCAGTGGTAATTTTAAATCTCTTGTCGGTCAACGTTATTCGACCATGCTCTGTGGGTTTGGTAATCAATTTGTTTTGTACAAAGTGTGCCTCAGGGCTAGTCTGTTGCCAATGACAGCGAGCAGCAAAATCTTCAAAGGCTCTTTCCACTTTCGTGAAAATGTAACAATGCTTCCAATCTTCCTTTTCTGAAAATTCTAAAAGGAAATAGTTCGCATCATATTGGCGTATCCGATAAACTCCTTTTCGATCTTGTTGCTCTTCATCTAACACCATTTTCAAAGGTGCAAAAAACGAATCGCCAAAACCTACATCCGCCAAATATTCTTGCCCATCAATAATTACGATAACCGCCAAATGATCAAAGTCAGGTGGCCAAGATTGTTTCGTATCACTCCACACACTAGCCGAAATTCTTTTTACTTGGAAGCCCAATTCCTTCAGCAATTCATAAAACAAGCCATTCAATTCATAACAAAACCCTCCTCTGTTATTATTCATCACTTTCGTGAAAATACGGTCGATGTCTAAAGTGATTTTTCGATTATAGTGAATGTCTAAATTTTCGAAAGGAATCGTATAAAGATGCGCCTGCTGAAGTTGAGTCAGCACTTCTAGGGTTGGAGTGCGATCTCCTTCGTAATTTATTCTTTGGAAGTATTGGTCGAGGTTCATGAAAGGGAATGAGGTGAAATTTCAAAAACCAAATTTAGCTTTCTTTTTCGATTTATATTAGACTTTATTCTAAAGTAGATTTAGAGATTTTAGAAATTAGGTTTTAGACTGATTATCAGCCACTTGTAAGAAGTCTAATGTCTAAATATCTAAAATCGAATAATCTCTATTGCTTTAGACAGACTTTCGTCAAATTCCGATACTAGATAGATAAATTTGACGAAAGTCTAAAAATGTAAATGTATTGTTAAGTGATTATTTTTTTATTCACCTTTCATATTAGAACAAGTTCTCTTGCTTTTGATTTTGATCTTTTCCTTTTTTGAAAAACGTTGTGGAAAGACCACAATTTGAATGAGATTATATTCCAATTGACTAAAATCAAAACTTTTGTCCTCAATTGAAAAAGAAGAAAAAGGATACCACCTAAGGTTCGTTCTTAAAAGAAATGGCTTTTCTGTTTTGCCCGGTAAAATATCCCAACCAAAAGTAACACCGGGTTCCAACTTACTAAAACTTTCCTCTTTGGTGGCGTCGGCTAAGGTTTCTGAATAGTTATATTGATCATAAGCGAGATTCAAACCAATAAAGGGAACGAAGCCCGTATAGTCCGTCAAATGTTTATTGACCTCTAGAGCAAAGGAGGTTTTTTTGATAGTTTGTATAGCGCCATATCCTTCGGTTTCAAATTTTGGATTCCTAAAAGATAAAGCTGTAAATAAACCTGCCTTATTAAATTGATACCCAACTACAAAATCCAAATAAAAGTTAGAAACCATTTGATCTTTTAAATAGGGGAGGTAGATTTGATTGTATTCATATTGGGATAAAGAAAATGAGGTGGCAGGGGCTACACCCAAAAAGAAATCTCCTGTTCGCGTAGCTCCAAGACTGAGTTTAGAAATGGTTGGAAATTCGTTCCATCTGTCATTAGTTTCTGGATCTTTGTCGTAAGTATCTTCAAAGGAATAAACTAAGCTAACCCGCAAATTAAATGGTGGTGTTTTTATTTCTGCAAATTCTGTTTTACTAATCGGGTAATTCCATTTATTATTATTAAAATAATTAATACTCCCTCTCAAGGCATATTGCTTGTAGCCAAACAAAAAACCAACTTCAGGAACTAGCAAAAAGTCTTTGGATAAAATAGTTTGATTGCCTTCAGCTTTGGTGCTTTGTTGGAAATCCATACCCGTCCAATTGACCCCGATATAAGGGGTGAGTCTCTTTTCTTTATAGACCCACGGCAAATACCTTGCTCCTGTAATTACGGAAGAGGTCAATGAAAAATCGGTTTCCTCATTCTCGCTAAACTTAAGGAGACTAAAGGGTATGGAAACAAAAAATTCGGCATGACCCCAGAAGTGAAAGCCTCCCCAATTAATATAAGGCGTAAAGGAAGCTGGATTATCAAAAGCGACTTTAGTGTCATTTATCATGGCTGAGCCTGTAAATGAAGGTTGGTAAGCCCCTCCAACTTCAAAATAACTTTTGGCAAAATCCAGTCTCTTTTTGGAGGTGGAGGTATTGTCTTGTCCAAATAAAGTAAGCGAGAAGAATAGAAAGGAAATTAATAATGATCGTTGCATTGTTCTTTATTGTTTTAGTTTGCTGGATAACTTCTATGCAGAGTTAAGCCATTCAAAAGCGCAATACAATCGAGAATTCGTATGATTTAAGGGGAAAACAGCAATCTCATACAAAAGTATGAGACGAAAAAGGGCGATAAATCATGCATTTAGTAGCAACATGAGTTCAGTCTTGTTGTTGATTTTACATTTTTTGTAAATGTTAGACACATGAGTTTTGACGGTGGGAAGGGAAATGAATAACTGTTCGGAAACCTGCTTATAAGTTGATCCTTTTACTAGTAATAAGGCAACTTCTGTTTCTCGGTTGGTCAGCCCGTAGTTTTTAATGTTTTGGGCTTGTACTTCTAATTTGGGCTTAATCAGCGAAAGGCGGCCAATATCATCCCGCAATTTACTGATGGCCAAGATGATAAATACTAAAGGTAAGGTAAACCCAATGTTAGCTTTAAATCCTTGTAGCTCAGTAATATAATTTACCCCCAATGAAATGGGAACAATAATAAGAAAGGCTAGTGAAGTAAAACGTTCGATCTTTTCTCTATGCTTCATCTTCAATTTTGGCTTCGTTGTTCTAATAAGAAACATAGAAAACACGACGGAACTCACCAAAAAGACAACTACTACGTATTGAATCCGCTCTAAAGTTTGAGTAAAATGTCCAATGACAATCAAAATGACTAAGCCAATAGCTAATGCCAATAAATACTTTTTAAAGGCAGGACTAATCTGATGTCTTCGTTCCTCCAGAACATTCAGAGGAGTAGCCAACCCAACTAAGATCATTGCAAACAATATTAACCAATCTAACAATGGAGTAGACTCTTTATAGAAAAATCCAGATGCTGTTAGTACGGAAATTAGAAGTAATAGAGAGGTGGTTAAAAATATAGTTTCTAAAGCCTCAATATTTCTCTTGTAACAAATGAACTCTAAAAACAGGCTTAATACCATCGTAGTATAGGCTAAAACCAATAGTATTATTTCTAGTTGCTGCATTTATTTTTGCTTAACCGCAGGTTATTTTTCCTAAAATTAATTTTCTTTTTTGATTTATAGGGTAGGAGTGAGACTTTCGTCAAATCTAATTTCTGACTTTACGTCGGTAAGTGTAATGTTAGATAGAATGCTGTTGCTTATATTTTTTAGGGGTAGCGTTTACTTCATTTTTGAAAAATCGGATAAAAGCACTCGCTTCAGAGAAGCCTAAGAGGTAGCTGATTTCATCGATACTTCTCTTTTCATAGCGGATGATTTTTTTTGCCAACTTGATTAAAATATCTTTTTCTATTTGTTTGAAATTAGTTTGTCCTTGTTTTAATTTTCTTTGCATAGTTCTTGAAGACAAATGCAATTCAGAAGCAACAATATCAATAGTAGATTTTTGAGGTAAGTTATTCAAAATGATTTTTTTGATTTGAAGCTGTAGTGGATCTTCGGATTGAAGTTTTTCTATTTCTTCGGTTCCTATTTTTTTTAGGTAGGCCAACAAACCTAAATCATAAGATGGTACCGTTTGATTCAAAACTGGATTGTGAAAAATGATACACGGTGTCGATTCCTCAAACTTCACAGAACAATCAAACACCCGATAATATTCGTTTCTTTTTTTCAAGGCCGAATAATTTAGATTCACTGCCATGGGAGCGTATTTTCTACCCGTGAGCCAATAGATGGATTTCAGCGTACAGACTAAAGTCATATCAATGATTTGCTGAACAGCATGATTGGGTAGTACCGCCCAGTTGGGGTTTACTTCAAATGAAATTTTGGTCTGACTTTCCGTTTTTTCCATTTTGGTACTAAGCGCATCAGAAATCAACTTACTATAATTTATAGCATTGGAAAAAGCTTCTTCGATGTTTGGACTATTTTGCATAATCTGATCCACCTGTTTAGTCCCTTTTAAAATAAGCTGTTCGCCAAGATGTAGACCCAACAATTCATCGTCAATTAGTTGTCCTACATGGTTCAAGATGTTGACCATTTTCTCATAAGATACGACATCGTTGGGGTTGATTTTATCATTGAGTTGTATGCCTAAGTTACGACACAAATCCTCTTGGTCTGCTCCTTTGGAAACTGCATATTCTATAATATCCGATACTAATAGTTTTGAAAAGTACATTTGTAAAGATGGCGCGTTTTGTCAATTTAATCCAATTCAAAGCTGCTAATTTTGCTTTTATAACATCCTAAATTAAGTATTATGAATTTAAACAAATCAATTTTAGCCGTAATTGTTGCTTTCTTGGCCAGTAATATTTTGACCACTGTTTGGTACATGCTCAGTGATGACGCCAATTTCGTTTCTTTCAGAAGAGAAGAAGTGAATTATATGGGCTTGGTGCTCAATCATCTGATTTATGCTTTTGTGTTCGTCTATCTGTTTTCTTCCTTTTATGAAAAAGCACCCAAGCTTTCGAGAGCCTTTCTTTATGGCGCATTGATGGGCGCAGTTATGTTTATTCCTTCGGGTGTGGTGGTGAGAAGTATTTGGACGGTAGATTTTAATACTATTTTTGCATTGAATTCTATTGCTCATGTAGTCATAGGAGGCATAATGGGCGTGATCGTTTCTTTTATTTACAACTATAAAAAAGCAGCCTAATGAAATCAATAGATAATCAAGGACTATGTTTCCGGTCTTTCAGATTTTCAAAAAGATTTAGTTTTGGAGATCCGTGAAGTGGTACTCTCGGCCGATAAAAAAATAAAGGAGGGTATTAAATGGGGAAGTATTGCCTTCTTCAATAACAAAAACATTTGTGGTTATCGAGTGGCTAAGCAGCATGTCACTTTACTTTTTATGGAAGGTGCTAGTAGGGCGATTGTTTTTACCCAATAGTCTGAAGTTGGTTTACTTCTTCTTTTGTATGGACTTCGAGGGGCGTTTTTTGAATCGTAAAAAAGAAGGTGCTTCCTACATTGGGTTGGGATTCCACCCAAATTTGCCCACCATGAATTTCAATAATTTTGGAGCAATGCGCCAAGCCGATTCCAGTCCCTTCATATTTTTCTCTCGAATGAATTCTGTGAAAAATGGAAAAGACTTTTTCGATTTGATTCGCTTCAATCCCAATGCCATTATCGGTAACTGAAAGTAACCAACAGTTCTTTTTTTCTATGGATTTGATTTCAATTTTTGGGACATTATTTGGCTTTTGAAATTTCAATCCATTAGAAATTAAATTCTGCAAAAGTAATCGTATCTCTGCTCTTATTCCTGTTAAAACTGGAAGCTCGTTCCAAGTGATTTTTGCATTAGAAGTCGAAATGCGCAAATCCAAATCCTGCACAATTTCTTCTAGCAATTGATTACAATTAATTTTGATTTTCGCCTTCTCCTTTCCAAGAATAGAATAATCCAATAGATCTTTTATCAAGTTACGCATCCTTTCAGAAGCGTCATCCAAAAAATCCAACATCTTAATTCCCCGCTTATCGAAACCTGTCCCATATTTTTCTTTAAAGAGCTGTATACAATTACTGATGGTACGGACGGGTTCCTGCAAATCGTGAGAAGTGATATATGTAATTTGGGCTAACTCTTTATTCTTTTTTTGAATTTCACCTATAGCATGATTCAGTTTTTCATTCTTGTCCTCCACTTCATTGTTTGCACTTTTCAGACTTCGTTCGATGGGCACATAAATGTAGATGACTTCAAGGGTTAGAATAATTAAAGAGAAGAAAAATAAAAGATATTCTGTTCGAACAATAAACTTTAATTTTTTGTCTGCATCTAGTTCTAAACGCTTAACTATTCCATCCATTTTGGGTAGGAAATAGGTTTGGTTTTCGGTGATTTGATGGAGTTGAATATTTCCTTTTTTTAAATGATCCAATTGAGATTCAGCAAACTCAATGTTTGGATTTAATTCCTTTAGTGCCAATCGGATTTCTTGATTTTTGATGGGTGCCTCATTATTAGAGTCATCATCAGACTGAAGAAATAGGTGGGCAGTTTTCCATTGCTCCAATAAATTTTCAAGCAGATCGGTAGAAGTTTTATCATGCTGTACTCTGTAAAATTCAGCATTAATCCGCTGGCTCAGCATGCGCTGTTTCCCTGCAATATTGATCGTTTTGGCATCATACTTCTTTTGAGCCAACCAATATTGAATGAAAATTTGGTTAAGAGATAAAAGAGCTATTGTGATAACTATCCCTATAACATATCTCGTGTTCATAACAAAATAGAATAAATGGTTCGTGCTTGGACTATTACTTTTGACCAAGCGAATTCAATGCTTTTAATGTACTTACAGGAGACAAAAAGGATAGATTGAATAAAGAAGTGAGGAGCTTATAACTTGTTTTTGAATATTGGTTTTTTGATTCTTAATTCTTACTATCGTCCCCTAAAAGTCAAGAACCATGCTAAAAGAAAGTCAAATAGAGGGATAATGTTTTTCTAGAGTGACATGCAAAAATGGAATTGATTTATTAAACGGGCACGCGCTTTTTTCGACATTCTTCTCTATGTTTTTTGTTGAAATTAATCTGTAGCTGGGTCTGTACTTGATCCAACAGTCGCGTCTTTAAACCAAACTTCCGTATAGCACCCATTCGCATATTGCTTTGCGATATCTCCGTTGTAAATTTCCGCACCTGTACACCAAACCATATTACTGGCTGGGTCTTTACCGTTGGTTTGATTGTAAGCGCCTTGTTTGAAATAATTTAACTCCTCTTTATAGGCATTGGGTTGTTCTGTTCCATCTTGACCTATAGGGGCAAATAAAGTCATAATCTGTTGTGGAATATCTGAACGATTTACAAAATCAGAAGACATCAGATTCTTAGTAAATGTTTTCGTTTCGTGCCCTTCACTTTTAAAGCTAAGATACATGACCCCTTTATGCACATTTATTTCATAACTGAATTCTTCACCCAATTCAATCCCATCAACAGGCTCTTCAGGCCCCGAACTTACACTCGTTCCAACCACTGACATGTCATGCCCCCAAACGGCCGTTGAATAATCCCATCTTTTTGAATTATCACCTGCGGTATTGATTTCATAATTCCAATACACTGATCCTTTATTGTGATCAGGGAACTTTTTATAAAATATTTTTAGCGGTTCATTCTTATGTCCTTCGCCACTATGAATTTGTCCCACCACGACCGAAAACGAAGCAGCGACTCTAGCATCACCCGAAGTGGATACGTGCATTACTTTTAAGGTACCCGTTAGTTTGCCACCCGTTTCTGGCAACCAATCTTCTTGTTGGTGCAATTCTGTTCTGGTATTGCTTGACGTTTTTGAAGTAACACCAGAGTTTGGCGCTTTATATACGACCCAATCTGTGTTGCCATCGTTAGCTACGTAAAAGAATTCTGGTTGATTATAATTGACTAGATTTTTATTAGTAGTCCCATCTCCTAACAATATTTTCCATTGATCGAAAAATGGAATCACATCACTCGGGTATTTATTTTCCACTACTTTTTCAATTTTGTTCTCAATCGTTTGGGGCTTATCATTGGTTACGCAACTACTTAATAAGATGGTAAAGCCAAGGATGAAAAGTGCTAGTTTAATTGTTGGTTTATTCATTTTTGTATTTATTTTTTAGATTTCGCTTTCGCTAAATTTTGCTTTGTGTAGTTTGAATTTCACGAAAGTGTGAAAATGTAAATGTCTTGTTGTAAGAATTGTAGCTCTTCATTATTTATATTCTTTTCTAAAACTTGTCATCATTTGATATTGTTCCAAAGCTGTTTCCTTATCCATATCCTCTTTTAGATTTGCGATAGATGTTCTGACACAGGTAAAGATAAAAGGTAATTTGCTGTTTGATAGATAGTTTGATTTTTTTGCAATATCTTCTAAAGAATTTGCGTGCCATTTTTTTCTTATGAAGTTTGCATCTAACTGTTGTTTTTCATCAAGATTGGGAAGCCATACTTTATTGTTTAAACTATCAGGCAATAATGGATGATTGTATTGCCAAGTAGAATAAACTTCGAATATTCCTTTTTCGGAATCATTTTGAAAGTTCAAATAGAGGATGGCTGTTTCGGGATCAAATCTTCCTTCTTGTACCCCCTGGTAAAGCATCTCTTCCAAGTCCATAACCGTTTTCTCACGACTTCTTCTTTGAGCGGTGTGATACAAAACAATATCTTGTTGTTGGCCTCTTAGTTTATTGGTGTATCCTAATTCTATATGTGAAGGAAGCCCTGAGGTTTCGGAAAGCTTTATAATTCTATTTAAATTAATTTTTCTATTAGCTTCAATGGTATCATCATGCGTTTCATACATGGGCCTAAACAGCTGATCTCTATCATTAATTTCTTTCATTTCCTTTCGCAATACAGCATTGTAACTGACTTTTTGTTTTGTGACTAAATTTTGCCATTCCTTTTCTGAGATATATTTATTGATGAAGACGGATTTGACAAAATCTAAATCATCAGAATTATTGATGATTTCTTGCAAATATTTATTTCGTTCTACTTTTTGATTATTTAACTGACTAGCCAATGCAGCATTAAAAATATCCTTCCCAAATGGTTTTTCAATTTTACTGAAAGCTAATTTGTATTTCTCTATTGCGACCTTAAATTGCTCTTCACAGATGGATAGCTCAGCTTGGTTTATTAATTCAAAATATTTTGTAGGCTCAAAGTTATTACTCGTTGAAGTATTGCGCTCCATCGCATTGGAGCAACCAATTAGAATAATGGATATTGTTATTAGAATTGAAATTTTCATTTTTTTAATTTTGACTAAGGTAGTTTATTCTGCTTTCATGATCTGACTTTCGTCAAATTTCGTTTTGTTAATGGTTCGTTCATTTCAAATTTCACGAAAGTGGGATTATGTAAATGTTTTGTTGCGAAAATTCAATTTAGGATTAATCGTCAAGACCCTAAAAGGCGATAGTGTCCTTTTAGGGTCTTGGCGATCAATGCTTTCTCTACAAGAAATCAAGCTGCTTAAAAAAATGATTATCTACTCCCTTAAATAATCAAGTGGATTTACAACTTCATATTTAGGACTTCGCTTCATAAATTGATTTAAAAATGCGGTGTGACTTCCTCCATAAAGAATGATGATTCGATCCTCTTTAGTGGCACGGATTCTATTAAGGTTTGAATATATTCTTAAATTTCTTTGGTAATATTTTGCTGCTTCGTCTGCGCCCTCATATCCAGATTCGGTGCCAGCAAAAGTTAATATATCAGCATTGAGTGTCATTAGGAAATCTAAGTATATTGAGGAATTGTTGATCCTTAATTTGTCCAATAGGGAAAGCCCTACTGGGTTTACCTTCAGTAATTCGAGGGTGGTTTGAAATGAGGTCGCATAATAATTCATTAAAGTTGTGGAATCAATAGCATTGTCTATTTGTGCCCCGATCGCATAATTATAATTCATCTTATGGTCAATTCCTTCCAATCGAGGAACCTGACAAATTCGCCCCACTTCAAAAGCGATTAAGCCAATCTCTCCATCGTAGGTAGATACCTTACTAGAACCCCCGAGGTACTTCTGATACTCCATGTTTAATGCTTCATTTTTTTCCCTACAACTTCAGATTCAGAATAAAAATTGGTAGTCACTTCATTTCCATCGTAGTCATAGGTGAAAGATCGCACAAAACCTTTTTCCAAAAAATAATAATGATTGAGTGTTCGTCCTTCTTTAAAAAGAAAATCATTCTTTTTAAAATCTACTTTGTAAAATGATTGTAGCACTCGTTCCTTTTCTTGAATAGAAAGATTCGCATTTGAAAATATATTTTTAAGAAGACTCTTTTCGCTCATTTCTTGTTATTTCAGTTTTAACAAGCATTTCTCTTATTAGTTCTTAGTTTCCTTTTTTGATCTACTTTCTCTCTATCAATGCAGCCGAAAAGTCTTCCGATTCAATGGGTTTATTATTTAATCTTTCTTTTTGAATATTTTCATCTGTATATTTTTTACAGTCGAACAATTCTTTTATTTACTTTTTCTATTTCGTATTTCATTTTTTACTGCATTATCTAAAATTGTGAAAGTCTTTTTTCGGAAACGGAGTCTCCCAAATTTAGGGTGATTTTTTCAATTTTCCCTTCCGCTTTCAATTGATGAATCTTTTGGCTGAAATGCATACTATCAGAGCAACTAGCAAAAGATAAGAGCAAAACAAATAATACAAAGGTTAATTTACTTAGCTTCATAGGTAAAGATTATTGTGATCGAACTTATTATCTTTAACCCCACAAACCAACAAAAAATTCCTCCATTTAGACATAACAACAATCTTACTATAACGAGCAAGACAACAATGACCACCTTCCTAATTTTTTTAGCGCTTACCGCATTAGTTGCACTGATTACTTATTTAAAAACAAAGAATAGCAATGTCTCTACCAAAGACGGATATTTCTTAGGTGGACGGAGCTTAACGAGTGGATTGATTGCTGGCTCGTTGTTGTTAACCAATTTGAGTGCAGTAAATTTTGCTGGGATGTCGGCACAGGCTTATGATTTCAATATGTCGGTGATGGGCTGGGAAGTATTTTCAGGCATCACTTTGGTTTTGGTAGCCATTTTTTTACTGCCTCGTTATTTAACAGCAGGTATCACAACCATTCCTGATTTCTTGGAAGACCGGTTTAGTACACAGGTAAAGCAATGGGTGACTATTTTATTTTTG
>CAYTVR010000222.1:0-12298 GCA_964441245.1 uncultured Saprospiraceae bacterium
AAATGTCCAGCATCAATTAATCTTCTTCTCTATCAGTGTCAATGAACTTTTTATGGATTTTCAAATCATGATTACAACTAATTTGTAATACCAGATTTAAGTCCAATTATATCTTATTAATATAATTTCAATTTTATGCGCTTCGTTAAGCGGCTGCAAATGTACGCGCTTTATTTTTACTAACCAAATAAATAAAGACGATTTTTCAAAAAAATATATTCTTGGATATTTTGCCAGGTAAGAGGATTCTTTTTATTCGAATCGTAACGGCTACGCTCTCTTTGTAAGCGGCTGCAAATATACAACAGTATTATTAAAAATCAAAGTCTTTTAAATAAAAAAAATATTTTTTCTCTCTGGTCATATCTCCCTACATCTTAAAGGCCACTCTTACACCATATATTAAATGCTAATGAAGGGAATATGCCATATAAATGTTGTGATAAAAACGATTTTTGCAATAAAGCATTTTACTGGCTATACTACTGGCATACTGACGTTAAAAAGTATATTTTTGCAACTCATTTATTTTACACATCATTTTTAAATAAAAAACTATCGCAATCGAAATGAATACATTATCTATCGATAAAAAGAAAAAGCACAATTTTTTTGCTGGTCCCGCTATCTTACCTCCTTCTGTCTTAGAACAAGCCTCGAGAGCTGCATTAGATTTTGATGGTATGGGACTTTCTATTTTGGAAATTTCTCACCGAAGTACTCAATTTACCGCAGTCATGCAGGAAGCAGTTCAATCAACTAAAGATCTCTTAGCACTTCCTGATGATTACGAAGTGCTCTTCCTTACAGGAGGTGCTAGTAGCCAATTCTACATGGCTGCTATGAATCTACTAGAAAAAGACAAGTCTGCATGCTATTTGGATACTGGAACTTGGTCTACTAAAGCAATAAAAGAAGCAAAAATCTTTGGAAATATTAATGTAGTAGCCTCCTCAAAAGATAAAAACTTCAACTACATCCCTAAAGGTTATAGTGTACCAACAGATGCAGCTTACTTACATCTAACTAGCAACAATACTATTTTTGGTACCCAAATACATTCATGGCCAGAAACAGATGTTCCTTTTGTATGTGATATGTCATCAGATATTTTTAGTCGACCGATCGATGTAAAGCGTTTTGGTATTATTTACGCTGGAGCGCAAAAAAATCTTGGACCTGCAGGGACCACGTTAGTTATTGTCCGAAAGGATATATTAGGCAAAGTAAGTCGAGAAATACCTACGATGCTTGATTATCATACGCATATTGGAAAGAACTCTATGTTTAATACTCCTCCTGTTTTTCCGGTATACGTTTGTATGTTAACTATGCGTTGGTTGAAGGAAAGAGGTGGAATTGAAGCTACGCAAAAGTACAATCAAGAGAAAGCTGCTCTTCTTTATAATGAAATAGACAGCAATCCTTTATTCACAGGAGCTGCGGCAAAAGAAGATCGATCTTTAATGAACGTTACCTTTACTATGAATAATACTGAACTACAAGATGAATTTAAAGCATTGTGCGCAGAAGCAAATCTAATGGGACTTGCTGGTCATCGCTCTGTAGGAGGTTTCAGAGCTTCTATTTATAATGCAATGCCAAAAGAAAGTGTTGCCTTATTGGTGAATATCATGAACGACTTTGGTAAAAAACATGGCTAGAATATACATTTCAAATTAGTTCAAACTCATTGAATCAAACCATGGGTTTGGACTAATTTACTTTTTTATAACAAGTTGTTTAAGAATAGAAACTTAGTAACAGTCTAATTGACATTCGACGAAAGTCAACTCTACGAAACATGAAAAACGTTGTTAAAACACATCTTGACATCAATGGTAAAAAGATACCTGCCAAAATCTATAGGGAGTATCGATATAATGTGCGTGCTTCTATTGGGAAGAAAGCCGTTATTCTTCGTATGCCGTTGGTGATGAGTCAAGATGAACAACAAAAACAATACAAATGGTTTGCTGATTGGGTAGAAAAACAATTTGAGAAAAACCAAAATCTCCATATTCGTTTTTTTGGAAAAGGTTACAAAAATGGTGATATCCTTGAAGTGGGACAACGCAAATACTTATTGACTTTTGAATATGTCAATCGTAAAACTCATTCTGGCAAACTAAAAAACGGAACTATTTTTCTAAGCTTAAGTAAAGACGATACCGAAGCACACCTGCAAAAAAGCATCAAACATTTATTAAGTAGATTAGTAGGGCAAGATTTCCTCCCTGCCATTACTCATCGAGTACATGAATTAAATCATCGCTTTTTTAAGAAGCCTGTCAAGAGTGTTAACCTTAAATACAATCAATCTAATTGGGGAAGTTGTTCTGCTCAAAGTAATCTAAATCTTTCTACTCGTTTACTATTTGCACCACAGGAAGTAATAGACTATGTGATCGTACATGAATTAGCGCATTTGATCGAATTGAATCATTCTGATCGCTTTTGGAAATTGGTATCAGACGCGATGCCACAATATCAAAAACAGGAAAAATGGTTGAAGGAATATGGACAATTTTGTAATTTTTAGAGCCAAGGAGCTATAAAATTTCGGTTCTACAAACTTCGCTTTAACGACCAAATAAATTAATTCTGGGATGCTAACTCCTATGAATTTTGAGCAATTTACTTGACAAAAAAAACATCAACCAGAATTATTAGTAAAAAGAAAAGCGCCAATCATCAAATGTGATTGGCGCCTTTTTCTTTTCTATAATGAATCGTATTAGATTTTACTCTTCTACAACTTCAAAAGTCAAGTTCGGTGTAACTTCCGGATGTAATTGCAATACAGCAGTATAAGTACCAATTGTTTTTACTTCTTCAGGAAGTATGATTTTGCGACGTTCAACATCTACATCAAATTGTTCTTTTAATGCTGCTGATAATTGAATGCTCGTTACACTACCAAAGATTTTACCACTTGTACCAGCTTTAGCACCAATTTTTAAGGTAACACCGTCTAATTTAGATGCAATTTCTTGGTAAGTTCCTACCATTTTAGCCTCACGGCCAGCATCTTGTCGTTTTAAATCTTCTAATCTTTTACGATTAGTAACATTGGCGATTAAAGCCAATCCTTGAGGAATAAGATAGTTTCGTCCAAAACCGTTCTTAACCTTAACGATCGTGTGCTTGTCACCAACTTTTTCGATATCTTTTAATAATATGATTTCCATCTTAATTAAATTTAAGTCTTATTTTAATAAATCCGTTACATAAGGTAACAAAGCTAAATGACGCGCTCTTTTGATCGCAGTTGCAACTTTTCGTTGATATTTTAAAGAGTTACCTGTAATTCTACGAGGTAATACTTTTCCTTGCTCGTTCACAAATTGCATCAAAAAGTCAGCATCTTTATAATCGATGTGCTTGATACCGTATTTTCGGAAACGGCAGTATTTTTTACGTTGGTTTCCAATATTAGGATTGCTTAAAAATTTTATATCGTCTCTAGAAGCCATAATGGTCTATTTTTTTATTGATTAAATTAATGAATAAGAAGTTTAGCTTACTCTTCCTCTTCTGCCACTGCTACTGGAGCAGCAACGGGAGCTGGAGCTGGCTTTTTAGCTACAGGTTTAGCTTTAGCTTTAGTAGTCGGTCGCCCTCTTGAATCTTTAGCGTCAGATTTTACTACTTTTTTCTTCTTACCAATTAGACCATTTCGTTTGTCGTCGTTGTACTTGACACCATATTTATCCAATTTGATGGTTAAGAATCGCATGATTCTTTCATCTCGGCGCATGGCCAATTCCATTTCTTGAATAAATTCGGCCGTTTCAGTCTGAAACTCGACACAGTAATACACCCCTGAGGTGCGCTTATTAATTGGATACGCCAACTGACGTAATCCCATCTCATCATTATATGTGATTGTACCATTTTTGGTTAGCGTATCAACATAAGTTTGAGCTGCCGCTTTGATTTCATCGCCCGACAGAACTGGATCTACGATGAAAGTTACTTCATAATTTCGCATTGAGTCGAAATATTTTTTAGTTAATAAATGAAAGTAAAGAAGGTTTACCTATCTTTAACTTCCTTTGAAAATGGGTGCAAATATACAACTTTTATAGTAAACTTTCCCTTTTCTGCTAAAGAAAATCAAGGTAAATCTTATCAAATTAATATCATAATCTAGGTGATTAGATCAATTAACCTCTATAAAATACTGAAGCCAGAAACTGCGTTACGATTTCTGGCTTCAATAGAATAAGGTGATTCAAGTTATTTTGAATGGTTTATCTGATGACGGAAACTGTCATTTTATCATCGTAATCTCCTTTAAGCACAGGAGATTGGCGTAAGCCTGTATAAGATCTAACATTATCATTGATAAAGTTGTACAACTCTAATATAGAGACCACCTTATTAGCATCTACATCTGCTTCTCCTTTTAGACCTCTGATCAAGAAATGACTAAAAACGCCCTGACGTAAACCACTTGATTCTAAAGATGTTTCTTCTGATTTTGAAGACATAATCAAAGCGGTCCCAGCTTCAGCTTGGGCTAAACTTGTGTAATATTTATTCAACACATTTTCAACTGTTCCACGCATAGCAAGCAAACTTCCAGAATGACAAGCATCTGCAATACACAATTTATATTTTGCTTGGCTCTTACTGAATATCTCGTTGATATCATCATGGAATAACTTATTATTAAATCCATCAAAGTCAATCGGTAAAAAAGACCCTTTTAAGCCATGACCTGAAAAATAAAGCATGATCAAATCATTTGGTCCAGCTTGGTTAAAAACGTATTCCATTTCTTTTCGAATTCTATTGTTGGTCGCATCTTCATCAATCAAAATCCGAATTTGATCATCTTTTAATGCTCCACCTTCTGGACTTTTTAAGAAGGCATACATTCGATAAGCATCATCATCTGTATATTTCAAAGCTGGCATATGACTGTAGGAAGAAACGCCAACTACCACAGCCCAAACTTTAATAGATTTAGCTTCTTTGGCCACTAGATCAGAAATGACTTTTTCTGGTCTTTCTGCAATGACTTCTTCTTTAGCGGCAATTGTTTCTGTTGATTGAGTTTTGTTTCCTTTGTAAGTACCATCTTCCCAATATCCACTTACATTTGTTCCGTCTAAAAGGAATAAAGTTCCTTGTCCATTAAATCCGCCATTAGCCCACTTCCCTTCGTATCTTTCTCCATTAGAATAATAACAAACTCCTCTTCCATTGGCCACTCCATTTTTAAAAGTACCAACATACTTTGCTTTTGCATCTTTGTAAACATAGGTTCCTTTACCATCTTCACAATCTCCTGAGATACATCCTATTCTGCCTAGTTCTACTCTGCCGTCTCCGATATATTCTCCTTCCAGCCATTCGCCAGTTGTTTTATTTCCATCTACATGAAAAATAGTCCCTTTACCATGAGAGTAATTATTTTTAAACGTTCCAACGTATTTATCACCATCTGGGTAAAACCAAGTTCCCCAACCTTCTAAATTTCCATTGGTAAACTGGCCTTCATATTTACTACCATCTGCATAAGCAAAAACGCCTTTACCATTTTCACAATCACCCGCTAAACATCCAGATTGAATATCTGTTCCATCATCTCCTTCTGCTTCTCCTCTAGCAACAAATTCAATGATATTTCCATCTTCATCAACAGGTTGACCTTTTAGCCATTTACCTGTTCTTTTGGCTCCGCTTTTATACGTTTTGGTTCCCATTCCTTCTGGATACCGATGATTCCATTGTCCAGAATATTTACTACCATCTGTATAATAACAAACGCCAATACCGTGAATTTCTCCATCCGTAAAGTCTCCTACATATTTAGCTCCACTAGGGTAAAGAAAAGTTCCTTTGCCATCTTGGCAATTACCAGAAGTACATTGAGCATTAATCTGAAAGGCGAAAAAGAATGTCATCAATAAAAAGGAAAGGAAGATTTTTTTCATAATGGGTTTGAGTTTTGTTGAATTATTAGGACAAATCAAAGCAGAAAATATGACGAGTATACGGCTTAAGGCAAATAATGTTTAGCATCTGAAGGGGTACAAATATATTACCAAAAAGAATAAAATGAAAAAGCTGTTTGGATTTCGTCACTCGCATTGCGTATAATGAACTCCAAACAGCTTCTTTTTATTATAAATTACACCTTAATTATTCTTGGTGGAATATAGTTTTTCTTCAACATCACCTCATTCGAGGAATGACACTTTATCTAATTACGGATACTGGCATTTTTTGATCATATTCACCTGAAATCGTTGGGGTTTGTGCATTTCCAGTATATCGCCGCACATTATCATACACAAAATTATACAACTCTGAAATCGTCACAATCTTGTTCTTATCATTATCCGCTTCACCTTTCAGACCTCTAATTAAAAAATGACTAAAAATGCCTTGTCGCAGACCTTTATCTTCTAAAGAATACTCATCTCCTTTTGAAGAAAGTAATAAGGCCGTTCCTCCATCTGATTCTTCAAAAGCTTTATAATATTTTCGAAGTGTTCCATCTAAAGGTGCTCGCATCGCCATAAGGCTTCCAGAATGACAGGCATCTGCTAAACAAATTTTGTGCTTGGCTTTACTTTCTTTAAACAACTCTTTAAGATCTTCATGTTGCAATTTATTATTGAATCCATCAAAATCAACTGGCAAAAAAGAACCTGGTAAACCATGACCTGAAAAATAAAGTAACACCACATCATTTTCATCTGCTTGAAGCAAAACTTGCCGCATAGAACGAATGATATTTGATCGAGTTGCATCATCATCGATAAGTACTTTGATTTGTTCATCTGGTAATGCGCCACCTTCTGGACTTTTCAGAAAAGCATAGATGTGATAAGCATCATCGTCTGTATATTTTAATACTGGCATATGTGCATATCGAGCGACCCCTACAACTACTGCCCAAATTTTTACTTTGTCATCACTATCTACAGCGACATGTTCTTGAGCAATCATATCATCTTCTGCATCCATTTCTAAAATTGGATTTCCATATTCCCATACGGCTCCTAATACTCGACCATGTGCGTAATACATGATTCCTTCGGTATGTGGTGCATGTCGTTCCCAGCCACCAACGTATTTATCACCATTAGAGTAGTAACAAGTTCCTTGACCCGCAGGATAGCCATCTTTAAATTCACCAATCCATTTGGTACCATCGCCATAAGTGTACACGCCTATTCCATTTCGGCAAACCAACTTATTGCAGTCTCGTAATTCATCTTTTAGTACAATCGTTTCTTCTTCTACAGATTCGGCTGCCACTTTATCATTAGCAAATTTACCGCTCACCCACAATCCATCTAGTTTAGATCCATCGGGTTTAAAATAAATACCTTGGCCATCCTTGTAATTATTTTTCCAACTCCCAACATATTTAGCTCCATCTTTGTAAAACATCTTACCCTGGCCACTTAGTTTCCCCGCATCGAAAGTACCTTCATAGCGATCTCCATTGGAATAATGATAGGTTCCCTTACCATCTTGGCGATCATTTTTCCAGTTACCTACATATTTATCACCGTCTTTAAATTCCATTGTTCCATTTCCGGAAAATCGACTTTTATTAAAATTACCTTTATAAACATCTCCATTCGAAAAAATCAATTTACCTTTTCCTTGTCGATATTGATTTTCCCAACGACCGATATATTTATTGCCATTTGTAAAATACAAGACCCCATCACCATGGATTTTTCCATTGCGAAATTGACCTTTATATTTGGCACCACTAGCATAGATATAGGTTCCACGACCATTCTTACAATTGCCTTTAACACATTGTGCTTGTATAATTTGGATGGACCAAAAGAGGAGAACCATCACAAGACTCAATAACTTTTTCATAACACGAAGTTTTAGGTAGTTGAGGAAATGTAATGATTATTTCTTATATATGGTTGGTATTTTAATAATAGGATATGAAAGTTCTCAATTAAATCTAATAATGTATTAAACTTCATTTGAAATGAAATATTGCTTACTTACTTAATTTTTGATTAAAAAAATACAATCCGTACTTTTGTAGACAAAAATTGAATTAATTCAGACTACGTTTTTAAATTTTAGAACATTTAACCAATTAATAATTATGTTACGTATCTCCTTCCTCTTTCTATTTTTTGCCGCTTTATTGAGTGCCTGTAACTCCAATAATCAATCTGCTTCTAGTGTTTCTACTGAGCAAGGAGGTATGCAGAGTTTTGGTGAAAAAATCACTGCAGATGGTGCCCTTTCTTATGATGATTTTTTGAAAAAAATGGCTGTAAGCGATTCTCTGGAAACAAAAGTCGTTGGCACGGTAGCCTCCGTTTGTCAAATGAAAGGTTGCTGGATGAATATTGTTTCGACTCAACCAAATAATCCGGAAATGTTTGTAAAGTTTAAAGATTATGGTTTTTTTATGCCCAAAGATATCTCTGGTCAAAAAGTAATCATGCGAGGAAATGCCTATAGAGAGGTAACTTCCGTAGATGAATTGAGACATTATGCAGAGGATGAAGGAAAATCCAAAGAAGAAATCGCAAAAATTACAGAGCCTATAGAAGAATTGAAATTCATGGCAGATGGTGTACTTTTGGTAAAAGAATAAAATCTCTATAATTATTGGAGCGTTCAAGTGTTAATGTTTTAGAATCAAAAAACATCTGGATGCTCCAATTCGTATTCATCTTTGGTGAGCGCACCTACTATTTTATAAACACCTAAAATTGATGGCTGAGAACAAAAAATCAATCTGGCCTAAATGCAGGAATTTATTCCTTTGTTTAGTCATGACTTGTTCTCTTTCCGCCCAAGACAATCAACTTGCTGATAGCTTACTTCAAGCGCTCCAAACAGCGCAAGCAGATATCAATAAGGTCAACCTTCTAAATGACCTTGCTTGGGAATTAAAATTCAATAAAGCCAAAGAAGCTAAAAACTATTTAACTGGAGCTATCGAACTTTCCAAAACCTTAGCTTACCCAAAAGGAGAAGCACAAGCTTATAATAATCGCGGCGTGGTAGAAGCCATTCAAGGCAATGTTGATGAAGCCACCAATTATTTGCAAAAAGCATTGAAAATTCGAAAAGAGTTAAATGATAAAAAAGGAGTTGCTTCCCTTTATAACAATATTGGAAATTTATTTGAAGAAAAAGGTGATTTTGTATCTGCTTTAGAAAATTTGAAAAAATCTTTGAGTATTCGCGAAGCATTAAAAGATACTCAACGAATTGCCAATGTTAAATACAATATTGGAATTGTCCATGAAGCCATGGGAAATTATCCTGAAGCACTAGACTATGTTTTCCAATATTTAGAAATTTCGCAAAAGCTAAATGACCAATATAGCATCCTCAATGCATATAATCTTATCGGAAATATTAAAACAGAATTAGAACGTTTTGATGAAGCTCATAGCAATTATCAAAAAGCATTGGTCATTTGTGAAAAACTAGAAGACGAGTCTGAATTAGCCATTGTTTATAATAATTTAGGAAACATCCTAGATGATTTAGGAGAAAAAAATTATAAGGATGATAAATTCAGAGTAGCGCTCCCGCAGTTTAATGAGGGCTTAAAATTTCATCAACAATCCTTGGCTCTTCGCATTAAAATGGAAGATACTGATGGTCAAGGAGCCTCTTATAATAATTTGGGCGTTTTGCACAAAAACATTGGTAGTTATTACCTCGAGTTAGAAATGCAAGATTCAGCAGATAGTCATTTTCAAGAGGCATTGGCTTATTTTGACCAATCTTTACCGATTCGAAAATCCGCAGAAGATAAGAAAGGCATCATGGAAATTTATAATGGTATTGGTGATGTTCGAAGACGACAAAAAAAATTAGACGAGGCTCTTGAGTACACCAATCGTTATTTGGAATTGGCCCTTGATATGGATGATCAAAAATTTTTGCAAAAAGCGTATAAAGATTTATCAAAAGTATATGCTGATCTCAAAAAATATAAAAAGGCTTATAAATTTCGAAAAAAATATGACAACCTCCGTTATGATCGTTTAGATGAAGATCGAGTCAAACAAAATTCGAGAAGAGAAGCTATTTATGGCGATGTACAAAAACAATTTGAAATTGAAAGGCAAGAGAAAGAAATTCAGTTGGGGAATGCAGAGTTACAACAAGCAGCAACACTAAGAAATTCCTTGATTGGAGGATCTATTCTGCTTATATTACTGGCTGCTTTATTATTTAGTAGAAATAGAACCAAACATAAAACGAATTTAGAGCTAGCTGAGAAAAATAAAATCATAGACAAAGAACGTTTACGTTCTGAAGAGTTATTGTTAAACATATTACCTTCAGAAACAGCTAAAGAACTTAAAGAGAATGGGAAGGCTCCCGCACAATACTATGAATCTGTCACTGTATTATTTACAGACATTCAATCGTTCACTCAAATAGCCGAGCAATTGACTCCAGAGGCTTTAGTTGCTGCATTGGATGAATGTTTTAGATCTTTCGATAAAATAACAACTAAATTCAATATTGAAAAGATCAAAACAATCGGAGATGCCTACATGTGTGCTGGTGGGCTTCCAATAAGCAATCAAACACATTCTCAAGATGTCATCAAGGCAGCATTTGAAATGCAGCTTTTTATGGATAACTTCAACATAAGGAATCAAAAAACTGGATTACCACCATTTCGTATAAGAATTGGTATACATACGGGACCAGTTGTCGCCGGAATAGTAGGAAATAAAAAATTTGCTTACGATATTTGGGGAGATACTGTAAATTTAGCGGCAAGAATGGAATCTGGAGGTGAACCGGGTAAGATAAATATTTCACGATCTACTTATGAATTAGTAAAAAATGACTTTACTTGTATCCCTAGAGGGAAAATAAGCGTAAAAAATAAAGGAGAGGTCGAAATGTTTTTTGCCGAAGCTCCTATTTTAATAAAAAGTAATTAAGGAATATGAAAATAATAACTTATAACAGTTTGAGGTTTCTTTTTCCTTTACTCAGCGTTAAAAAGCCTCGCCGATGCCCTGCATCGTCTATGTTTTTTGCCTTGATTAAAGAAAAAACAAATTCTCACCTTTGTTACAAATTATTAATTGCATATTCCTAACTTTTATTTTAAATAAAAATTAGCCATATAAAATTATTAATGGATTATCCAGCAGCAAAAGCTTTTATACTAAGCAACCTGGAAGACAAACTATCCGATAAGCTATACTACCATGGCTTACACCATACCCTTGATGTACTACAGGTAACAATCAATCTTTGTGCTGCTGAAAAAATTCCAACTTACGAAACGGCCTTACTCAAAACAGCAGCACTCTATCATGATTGTGGCTTCATCCGAAATAATAAAGATCATGAAAAACATGGTTGCAACATTGTTCGATCTAACTTAGGTCAATTTCATTATACAGAACATGAAATAGAGCAAATCTGTGGAATGATCATGGCTACCAAAGTACCACAAACACCAACCAATTTATTAGAAGAAATTATTTGTGATGCCGATTTAGATTATTTAGGTCGACACGATTTCCAAAGTATTGGTAGTACACTTTTTGAAGAATTGAAAGCCTATAAAGTTTTACAAGGAGAAGAGGAATGGAATCGAATGCAAATAAAATTTTTGGAACAACATCAATTTTTTACATCTACCAATAAACGAACTAGAGCACCGCAAAAAGAAAAACATCTCCAAGCCTTAAGAGAAATAGTTGGTGGGTATGAAAAAAAGCATTGATCTCCTCAAAAGAAAAGCAGCGGAACAAAGCAACCAAACGTATTAATAGTAGTCCAAAGACTTCAACAAAAAGGAGCAGCCCCTTAAACTACTCTCACTAGTTTTTTTAGCTTAATTTAAAATATATCGTTTATGTAAAAATTAAGGAAGGGGCTGCTAGCTTTTTTTCTTGACCTTCAAGATATGTATTCTTTCCAACAATATCAATCCTAATCGAAATATTGCTTTAGTTTTTTCTTTAAAACTTATAACGTTCTTTTTGAATTAATCTTGCCCTTCTTAATTTTATATTTAGACCTTATTATTGATATGACTGCCAACTGTCATATTATAGCAAAAGCCTTTATTTACATTAATGCAAATAAAGGCTTATACATAAAACTTACCTTGCTGTGAGAGAAGGAGTCGAACCTTCACGAGGCGGTTAGCCTTAGCATATTTAGTTTAAAAAACTGATGCTACGTTTGTACCGGATTCCTCACCCCCGAGACAAGGGGGCATGGCTGCCTGTTTCATCACCTCACATTATTTAATTTTTGTTGACTAGAATAAGCTTTCTTATCC
>CAYTVR010000223.1:0-12219 GCA_964441245.1 uncultured Saprospiraceae bacterium
AATCCAACGGGTTTAAGTGCGGGTAGTTATACGGTTACTGTTACAGATATTGATGGTTGTCCATTTCCTGCGACTATCGAGGTTCCAGAACCGGACGCTGTAGCCATTACAACTAACTCGGTGGTACAAGCTACTTGTGCCAACAATGATGGAGGGATTAATCTTAGCATAGATGGAGGAGATGATAATTATACTTTCAATTGGAGTGATAGTAGTATTGGAAACGTTCAAAATCCAAATACCTTGAGTGCAGGAAATTATACAGTGACTGTTGTTGACGGCAATGGTTGTACGGCGACTGCCAGCGAATCCATAATAATACCAGATGCACCAAGTGCACTCTCATTCCCTAATGATGTACTTTGTAATAGTGAATCAACAGGAAGTATAGCCTTGGATGTAACAGGTGGAACAGCTCCTTATGACTTTACTTGGAGTGATGCTGGTATTGGTAATGTAGAAGATCCAACGGGGCTTCCAGCCGGAACTTATGAGGTGACTATTTCTGATGTAAATGCTTGTACTTCTGTCGCTATGGCAATGATTACTGAACCGATGCCTATCGTATTAAATGCCATTCCAGTTGATGCACTTTGTGGAGAAGCAAATGGTAGTATTGACTTAATTGTCGATGGTGGAAATAATTCTAATTATACTTATGTATGGGATAATGGACTTCCAAATATAGAAGATCCAAGTGGTATTCCTGCTGGAAATTATTCGGTAACGGTAACAGATGCTAACAACTGTACAGTGAGTTTCCAAACGGCAGTGAGTACACCCGCAGCACTAGAAGTTCAATCTTCTTCTCAGCAAGTCTCTTGTTTTGATGGAGCCGATGGTTCTATTACTTTGAATGTTAATGGTGGAAACCCTGGAGACCTGATATTTGATTGGAATGATGATAATTTAGATGGTTTAGAAAACCCTACGGGCTTAACAGCGGGTACTTATCAAGTAGTCATTACCGATTTGGATGGCTGTGCGATTACTGAGGAAATTGTGATTAGTCAACCTACTCAAGTACAAGCATCAAGTACTTCTACCGATGCAAGTTGTGGAGAGGCAAATGGAACGATCGATTTGACTCCAACGGGAGGAACTGGAAATGCGTATACTTATGAATGGGACAATGGCCTTCCAAGTATAGAAGATCCAAGTGGAATTCCTGCAGGAAATTATAATGTTACAATTACTGATGGAAGCGGTTGTACAGCCGTTAGTACAGTATCGGTTTCTACTCCAAATGGATTGGCATTTGCACCAGCCTCCAATGATGTAAGTTGTTTCGGAGATGCCGATGGAAGTATTGCCTTAAATTTAGAAGGGGGTACACCTCCATTTGCAATTGATTGGGATCAAGATCAATATGATGGTGAAAGTATCATTACTGATTTACCAAGTGGAACTTATAGCGTGGTGGTAACAGATGCTGATAGCTGTTCAGTTGTTACTACTCTTACCATAGAACAACCACAAGAGCTTTTGGCAACAGCTGATAGTGAAGATGCCAACTGTAATGGTGGAAATGATGGAAGTGTTTCTGTAGCACCAACGGGAGGTTCTGGAACATTTAACTATCAATGGAATGTAGCAGGAGTAGGGAATGCTAATACCGCTACTGGATTGAGTTCTGGTAACTATGAAGTCACCATTATAGATAGCCAAGGATGTACCACTACCACAACTGCAAGTGTAGAAGAACCGACTGTTTTAGTCGCTTTATCTGATGGTCAGAATACCAATTGTTTTGGAGCATCAGATGGAAGTATTGAGCTTAATATTTCTGGTGGTGTCGGACCATATACTTTTGATTGGAACGATGATCAATTAGATGGATTAGAAGATCCAACTGATATTTCAGCTGGTGTTTATTCCGTAATTATTACAGACGCGAATGATTGTACTACAACAGAATCCTTGACGATTGAAGAACCAATGGGTGTTGAAGTAAATGCGATTACCTCTGATTTTGGTGGCTTCAACTTAACTTGTTCTGATGCGACAGATGGTGCGATCCAGATCATTGGAAATGGAGGGATGCCGCCATACACTTATTTATGGAATACAGGAGCAACAACAGATATGATTGAAAATGTTGGCACCGGAATTTTCCAAGTTGAAATTACAGATGGTAATGGATGTACCACTACAGAATCGATTACCCTCAGGGCACCTGAAGAGATATCTGCGAGCTTTGTTCCAATTCCAACAGAGTGTTTTGGTGAGGCAAATGGTCAGATCATATTAGAAGGAGTAGAAGGAGGAACAGAACCTTATTTATACGCCATAGAAGACGAAGCTTTTACTAGCTTTGAGCAATTTATTCGACTCGCTTCTGGAGATTATACGATCAATGTACAAGATGCCAATGGTTGTGAATGGCAAGAGATATTCACAGTGCCTGAAGCAGTGGAACTCATTGCAGACTTTTCAGCTAATCAGGAAATGGCAGCTCGAAGTGTTGAAATTCAACTAAGTGACTCTGTTGAAATAACAGCGACCTTTAACCTTCCTGGTATTATTGATACCTTCTATTGGTCAGATATGCCTAACTGTGATGATCCGAATTGTTTGACTCAAGTTGTTGATCCTAATGAGACGACTACTTATGGAATCACCGTTGTCGATGAGCGTGGTTGTACAGACACTGAAACCATTCAAGTCAAAGTCAAAAAGGATCGTTTGATTTATATCCCAACAGGATTTGCTCCAGATGGAAATGCAGAGAATAGTCGCTTCAAAATATACGCTGGGCAAGGAGTAGAGGAATTACAAAGTTTTGTGATCTTTAATAGATGGGGAGAATTGGTTTACGAAGCACCAGTAACAAGATTTGGAGGAGGAGATAATTGGATCGAAGGATGGGATGGAACCTTTAAAGGTAAACCAATGAATCCGGGAGTATTTGTTTACTATGCAAAAGTTAAATTTACAGATGATGAAGTCATCGAATATCAAGGAGATGTTACCTTGATTAGATAGATAAAAGCATTTTGGAGCTTTTAAGCAAGATCTATAAAAAGAGATATTAGTTGATTCAATTCAACTAGTATCTTTTTTGTTTGCTTAATAATTGTAGAGCTTAAAACGTATTATTTCAAATTAGACAGACTCCTGTTTTAGGATTTTAGTCCCATATTGGGAATAAATGCAATAAAATACTTTATATAAGTACCTGTAAATGATTGTGTTAGTTTTTGGTACGATATTACATGTCATGACTTGTATTTGCAAAACGAAAAATCAACTAAATAAACTCCAAAGGTTTGCTTATTTAGTAAATAAAAGAGAATTTAAACAACCAACATTACAAATAAACACAAACAGGGTTCACTAATCCTAAAACCAAGAAAACGAATTTGTTTCTTCCTTAATCATTCAATGATTATTTAAGAAATGTAAAGACATTTAAGAATAGCTTTGGGGAAATGAAAGCCATTCCTTTATTTTGTAAAGGGTGGCTTTTCTCTTTTACCTTCTTCGACACATAGGATTTTTCAAAGAACCCTCTTTTAAGCTAGGTGTTATTTTGTTCCATTCTAATTCGCCTTTCCTTTTATTTTTTGTTAAAAAAGCTTATATTCGATAGATCACTAATTTGGATTAAGTGATTTCTATTTATAAAGAATATAAAAGCGTTGTTCGAAAATTTAAAACTAAAACGAATTCCTATCTTATTTTACGAACATCTTTTTTAAAACTGCCGTCATATTCAGAGATTTTAGAGAATATATTTATTGATATATCAATAAGGAAACTTTATTTCTTTAGAGATCAACTCTTCAGTAAATGGTAAACATATGGCTATGACTTTTTTTAACCGCATGATGTTTCTTACTATATTAGGTATCTTTCTTTTTCTTCCTTTTCAGGAAAAAGAAAAGCCAAATATATCTTTACAAAATCCTCAATCGACATTTTGTGCCAGTCCTATTTTTTCTCAAAGGATGCAGGAAGAAGACCCTACTCTTCAAACTTTACAAGCTGAATTAGAATCAAGTATTTTTCAACATTTTAATAACAAAAATGTCATACCTACTTTAAACTCAACATCGACCAGTTATGAACTACCAGTCGTTATTCACATCATTCATAATGGAGGAGAAGAAAACATATCAGACGCTGCAGTCGAACAAGGCATTCAATATTTGAATGATGCATATGCCAATGTAGGGGTCTACAATCCATCGACAGGAGTAGATACGGAGATTCAATTTTGTTTGGTGGAAGCTGATCCTTCGGGATTATCAACTTCGGGAATTACTCGAACGGTTTCTTCTTTTACAGAAATGTCTTTTGAAGATGATGATGAAAATGTAAAATCTTTGATTTCTTGGAATACCCTTGAGTACATCAATATTTGGTTGGTCAAAGATATTAGCAGTAGCACCTTTGGTGACGGAATCAATGGTTACTCGACAGGACCTGCTTCACATGGATCGGTTAAAGATGGGATGGTGATTGAAGCAGCAATTTTTGAAGGGGATGCAGCTTTTGCGACGGTCATTGTACATGAGATGGGACATTACCTTGGCCTGTTGCATACTTTTCAAGGAGGATGTAGTAATGGAAATTGTTTGATCAATGGAGATAAAATTTGTGATACTCCTCCTGATCAATCGACAACCAGTTTACCCTGCGGAACTGCTCAAAACTCTTGTAGCAGCGATGTTAATCCTTCCGATGCTAACAACCCTTTTACAAATGATCAAGATGATATGCAAATTAATTACATGGATTATGCTAATCCAAATTGTTTGTCTGCATTTACGAATGGTCAAACTGAACGAATGCAATTTATTATCGAAGGTCAACGGTCCACTTTGTTAGGATCTGAAGCTTGTGGAGCTCCTTGCCTAAACCCAATTACTGCTCTTTTTGAAGTGGACGATTGTGTTATCGTATTAGATAGCGAGCTTAGTTTTATTAACATGAGCACCAATGCGACTCAATACAATTGGTATTATAATGATACACTACTTTTTGCGGAAACGCCCAATGCTTCCCATCTATTCAATGAACTTGGTTTTCACGAAATTACATTGCTTGCGCGAAATGGTAACCCAGCGTGCGCGAAAACGATTTCAAAAACAATAGAGGTGTTTTGTCCTGTTGAAGCTGATTTTGATTTAGGAGTGACCAGTATAGTGTTAGGAGAATCTGTTTTTTTAGATCCAGAATTTTCTGATCCTAATTATACTTTTAAGTGGTTTGTGAATGAAAATACGTTAATCACTGGAGTGAGTTACAATTATACACCACCGGGTACAGGCATTTTTAAGATCGGTCTAGAAGTAACGAGCAATGATCCTAGTTGTAGTTTTTTGGTAGAAAGATTTTTAGAAGTTTCTTGCCCAGCTCAGGCGGATTTTATTTCAAGTGCTACTCGGATTCTGATAAATGAAACAGTCGACTTCACCAATACCAGTACTAACGCTGATGCTTATCAATGGCTTATAGATGGAGATACCCTTTCGGAAAATGTTGATTTTAGTCATACTTATACTGAATTAGGCACCTTTGAGACGGAACTGGTTGCTTTTGATATTGATCAAGGTGAGGTGACTTGTAGATCTGTAAAGAGAGTCTTGGTCAGTATTGACTGCGATGCCGATGCTAATTTTTTTCCAAGTACAATAGAAGCGACGATAGGAGAGTCTGTTTTCTTTATCAATCAAGGAGACAATGCAGATAGCTATGCTTGGTCCATCGATGAGATGCCAATAACGAATACAAAAGACTTTGATTATGTATTTAATCAAGCGGGATTTTATCAAGTTTGTTTAACTGCATTTTCTGGATCTTGTGAGGATAAATCTTGTTTTGTGATCAGCGTAGTCAATGCAGCAGAAGTTTGTCCCTATAGCTTTATTAAAAGTATTGGTGTTGAAAATGAAATCGAAAAAGGAACAACTATTCTTGGTTTGAAAACAGGAGATTTATTGATAGGAGGAGGGCATGAATCGGATGCATTATTATTTCAAGCAGATAATCGTGGCGAAGTAATTTGGGAAAGAACTTTTGATATTAGTTCCTCTACTGATCTGATCACGACGATGACATTAGATGGAGATAATCGATTGTTGATAGCAGGAGAAACGGGGAACAATGAAAGTTTTATATTTAAGTATGATTTAGACATGGATGTTATCTTATGGAGTAGAATCATTGCTTCACCAGGAACATTATCCATCACGAATATTATTGAAACAACCTGGTATGAAGATTATTTACTGATTGGTCAGCAAAGGATTAATAATGTTTCTAGCGGCTATTTTGCTAAACTGAATACCCTTACGGGGGAATTGACCGTTCCAGAGCAAAGTTATCAGTCAGGCGCTTTAGATGATTTTCGCTCAGCGATAAAACTCAATGACAATATTTATATCGCAGGTCGGAGAAGTCCTTCTAATAATATCACTGGAAATAGAGGAGCATTATATCAATTGATTAAGGATGGGCAAGTGGTCAAATCAAGCTCGCACTTGATTGACAATAATCAAAATGCACAAATGCAAGCCTGTGATTTGGTGGCCCACAATGATTCCATTGTGATGGTTTACCAGGGAACAGAAAATGGAAATGATGAATTCAGTCCTAAAGTTTTTCTTTCAAAATTAAAAGAAGATCATGAAATGATTTGGGCGAAAGCCTATCAATCTGTTGCATTGATTGATTTAAAAGTTTGGGAAATAGTTAATGTGCCGGATGGTCATGTTGTATTAGCACAGGAACAAAGTGGGGAAGCACTCATTCTCTTTAAAGTAGATAGAAGTGGCAACTTGATTTGGTCAAAAAAATATGGTGGAGATGAAGGATTAGTACTAGCTGATAATGGAAAAGCCTTACAATTTTTCAACAATAGTCTCAACCTTCTTGCGTTTCAAAACACGGGAGCAGCGGATATCATTTTGATGAAAATCAATCCAGATGGATCCATAACCAATGATTGTATTTTTGTGTCAGATTTTGAAATGGAAGAAGTAGAAAGTCTAACACCATTTACAGAAAATTTGGCATTGACGCTTGAAACAATTGATCATAATCATAGCGATCATACGATAGTAAGTAATGGGATAGAGATGAGAGATATCGTTTTTTGTGCCAAAGCTTGCGCTGAAATTTGTGATAATAATTTGGATGATGATGGTGATGGGTTAGTAGATTGTTATGATCCGGATTGTTGTGGGGAAGAATACTGTTTGGATTTTTATTATAGTGAATGTCCTATTGATTGTGCGGATGATGATCCTTCAATATCTTTTGAAATGGAGTTGGAATGGGAAACCAATATTAGTGTTTCATGGTGTATGGAAAATACGCCAATTACTGCTGATGTGGATGGAGATGGTTTGCCTGAGGTGATTGGTAAGCCTTGTGCCAATGCGACCAATTCTTCTGCAGAGTATCCTAATTTGTTGATCATTGATGGTCAAACTGGAGAACAAAAAGGATTGATTGTAACAGAAGGATTATCCAATTTTATGGATGGTCCAGCGATCGCAGATATGAATCGAAATGGGTATGCAGAGATTGTTGTTCAGACGAAGATTGGAAAATTGTTTTGTTATGAGTACAACGGAAATGATTATGTAGAGCTATGGCGAAGTACAGAAAATACAAACAGAGCTAATGTAAGCATAGCAGATTTTAATCAAGATGGTATTCCTGAAGTGTATGTTGGAAATTTAATTTACAATGGATTTACAGGAGAAGTATTAGTCACCTTACCAGAGCTTCCAACAAGATTTATGATTGCGGCGGATGTATTACCTGATTATGCTTGTGCTGATTGTAAAGGCTTGGAGTTGGTGACTGGATTAAAGGTTTATGCCATCAGGATTGATCGAAACGATCCTACAAACGGCCTTGCTACTTTAGTCAATAATCTTGGAAGACATGGATCAACGAGTCTTGCAGATATGGATAATGATCAAGATCTTGATGCAGTCGTTGTTTTTGCAGATACCGTTTTGATTTGGGATATTCAAACCCCCGAATTTTTGACCAATCCTTATGTCTCATCTAACTCTCCAACGTCACTATCTTGTCTTGCAGACTTCGACGGAGATGGAGAGGTAGAGATCGGGGTGGCCAGTCCTTTTAATTATAAAGTATTAAAAATAGTCGATGATAATATCACCGTATTGTGGCAAATATCAACGGTGGATTGGTCTGGAGAAACAGGAAGTACTGTATTTGATTTTAATTTGGATGGACAAAACGAAGTAGTACTTAGAGATGAAGCGAAGTTAAGAATTTTAGATGGCGCAAGTGGATTGGTATTACATGAAGAATTTTGTAATTCTGCGACCCGTTTAGAAATTCCTGTAATTGTAGATGCTGACAATGATGGATCAGCTGAAATTTTATGTTCTTGTAAAAGGAAATTGCGTTCTTACGGTTCTGCTGGTGATCCTTGGGTTCGGACCCGATCAATATGGAATCAACATCTTTATTTTAACGTCAATATCAATGATGATCTGACTGTGCCAAGAAACCAACAACAACATCATTTGATAGCGGATGGGGTTTTGTTTAATAAATTTTTAAATCAATATGGTGATCCTCGTTTTCCTTTACCAGATGCAACGATTAGTATAGATTCTTCCTATTGCGAGGATAATGAACTTCAGGTCGTATTGGAAATTTGTAATCAAGGAGAAAATACTTTGCCTGGGAATACGCCGATAAGTATTTATGATCAAGATCCAACAATGGGAATTGCGGAAGTCTTAGCTACATCAACGTTGTCTGATAACTTGGAAGTAGGCGATTGTGAAATATTGACAATCGCCATTCCCGATGCTTGGATGGATTCAATTTTTTGTGTGGTGAATGATGATGGATCATTAGATAGACCTTACAGTCTTGAATTCCAATTTCCAAGTACTAGGATTAAAGAATGTGATTATCTCAATAATCTTTTAGGATACTTTCCTGATGATTTAGACTTAGTTCTTGATCTAGGTGAGGACATTGAAATCTGTCAAAATGGAGTAGCCCAATTAGATGGGGGTGAAGGCTTTAATAGTTACTTGTGGAGTGATGGTACGACAGATCAATTTTTGACTGCATTGGATACAGGCACCTATTGGGTGAAATCTTGGATCGGTTGTCGGGAACAATTAGATTCTATAGAAATTTTTGTGGGTACAGAAAGTATACTTGATCTTGGACCTGATACCTTGTTTTGTAGAGGAGATACCTTGTTTTTAGAAGTTAGCGGATTTGAGAGTTATCAATGGTTACCAGCTGATTTTGTCGATTGTGATACTTGTGCAAAAATTCAATTTATTCCTGATGAAGGGATGTCATTAATCGGCATTGCAACGAATGCAATAGGTTGTTTGAGTATTGATACCATTCGAGTAGATTTTGGATTTCTTGATCAACAGGATACTTTGTATCGTTGCAATGGAGATTCTATTTTGTTGAATGGTGTACTCATCGGGGAAGATGGAATTTTTATTGATACCATTTTGGGTGATCAAGTTTGTGATACCATTGTCACCACAGTTGTTTTGGAATTAGAAGCTTTATCTTTAGACATAATAGGAGTGACTTCTTGTAACGATCGACCCACTGGAATGGGAATCACTTCAGTGGACGGAGGCTTAGCACCTTATGATTATGAATGGGATTTGGAAACGGAGCATGTGGCCATAGCAGATAGTCTTCCGCCGGGGACATATCAATTAACCGTAACAGATGCCAATGCCTGTTCTATTTTAGGTGAGGTAGAGATTCTAGAAGTGGATATGCCCTTAGTAGAAGTATTGAATTTTTCAGCTAATTGTTTTGGTGCTGCTGATGGGAGTATAGAAATCATTTCGACCCCAACAGATTCATTGTATCGATTAGATCAAGGAGCTTTTCAAAGCGAAAACTTTTTCACAGATTTAGTTGCAGGAGAATATACACTTTATACAATGATGCAAAACACTTGTATCAGTGAACAATATTTTACGATAAGTGAACCGAACGAAATTCAAGTGGCTTTGCCAGAAAACGATACCATTAATTTGGGCGAGTCCATTGATTTAAAAGTCTTTTCAAGTATTCCCAATACCGCTACTTATTCGTGGACTCCAATAGAATATTTGGATTGCGTGGATTGTGAAAAAGTCATTGCCAGTCCCGTAGAAAATACCTTATACGAAGTCGTATTGACAGATGATATAGGATGTACTCAAAGTGATTCGATACACATAACGGTGCTAAAAAATCGAGATATTTATTTTCCCAATGTTTTTAGTCCCAACGATGATGGAATCAATGATGAGTTAGAAATTTATACCGACAATTCTGTTAAAGAAATTATCCATTGGCAAATATTTAATCGTTGGGGAGCATTGGTTTTTGAAGGCCACGGTTTTCAACCCGGTGCTATTGTTTTTGATGGAGATTCAAATAATCAAGAACCTTTGCCAAGTGGGGTTTATGTTTATTGGGCAGAGATTGAATTTTTAGATGGTGTTCGACAAATCTATTCTGGAGATATTACTTTATTACGGTAGTGGTAGGCTATTAGATTGAAAATTAAAACAAAAAATATATCCTATGAGAATTACATTACTTTTATCATTTTTTAATTTGTGTCTCATATATCATGTTGATGCGCAAGTTGCGTATACTCCATTTGATTTTGAAACAAGCATTTGGCATGAATCCTCCTACTCGAATTGGTTTTTGAAATCAGATTATATTAACAAAATTGAAGGCGACACGATTATAAATGGAGTTGATTATTACAAACTGAGGAAAATTGGTAAAACGTTTTTGTATGAAGATGTTTCACAGACTGAAATTGCAGATACTATTGAGATAGACGAATATGTAGGGAGTATCAGAGAAAATGCTGAAAAGCAGATTGAATTCATCAAAGCGGCATCGGAATTACCTGAAATCCTGTATGATTTTAATTTGAATATCGGAGATACCGTTGCTTTCGATGATAATGATGTAGGCTTATTAAAGGCAGAAGTGATTTCAATAGATACGATAGAAATTTGCGGGATTCAAAGAAATTCATATTCTATAAAGCTTATTGAATACCCAACAGTAGTGAGTCATTTAATAGAAGGTATTGGAAGTACAGCTGGTCTCCTTCCTGGCTTTGAATATTTCGAGTCAGGTACTTTTTTCACTTGTTACTCAAATCAAGATTGTATATGCAACGAGATTCAAGTCGGGATCAACGTGGAAAACAAAGAAGGCCCAGAGATCAAAATTTACCCCAATCCCGTTTTAGGTGAGAAGTTAGTTATGATTCAAGAGGGAACAATTAGGGAACTTAATATTCAAGTATACAATGAAATTGGACAACTAATATATTCAATCAAAAAAAATACAAAACGGACTAAAATAGATTGTAGCAATTGGTCAAAAGGAGTTTACTTCATAAATATTAATCTTAAAGGAAATCAAATTGTTCAAAAGGTAGTGAAGCAATAAAAAATGGTTCTTTGACAAATCGGGTGTGTATAGATATTCAAAATTGAAATTCTTTCGATAGCTATCGGAATCCTCTGGTCGCTTTCTAAATGAAATTTATTAAAATGGATGGTCTGCAAGAGAAATAAATAATAAAATAGTCTTCTTGCAAAATGCCTTCAGACTACTTTATTGAACAGAAAACTTATTAGAATGGGGTAATTTATTAAGCAGCTTTTTTCTTCTTTTTCTTAGCTAATTGAGCTAAACGAGTTGCTTTAGCCTTGGAAATTTTTCCAGTTTCTGCATACACTTTTGCGTCTATTAGAATTACATCAAGGGTTTTATTCATTTTTTTCTTCATTGCCCCTTTCATCAATATTCCCATTAATCCTTTCATTTCAAATTTTGCTTTCATCACTAATTTTGACTGATTGGAATCAATAGGAACTACGGTCCAATCATTTTCAGCATGCGTAACAAAACGAGGCATTCCAGAATTGACAACATAGGCTAAATTCATCTTATCCGGATTGTAAGCAGTCAATTTTTCACTAATCTTACTAAAGCCTTTTACATTGACATCACAAAATCTTTCATGACAAACTGCTCCTTCAAACGAAGAGGTTCCCTTGCCTTCTGCATGATCCACATTGGAAGACCATTTGTAAACTTCGATGAAACCAGGACCTATCATTTCCCACAGTTCTGTAGCAGGTACATTGATGATCAATTCCTTTTGTACATTAAAACCTTTTTGTGCCATAATTCCTGAATTTA
>CAYTVR010000224.1:0-12211 GCA_964441245.1 uncultured Saprospiraceae bacterium
TCCGCCATATTCAATACTCGTTCTACTTCACCACCAAAATCGGCGTGACCAGGAGTATCAATAATGTTGATTTTTGTATCTTTATAATTGACAGATACATTTTTTGATAAAATAGTAATCCCTCGCTCACGCTCCAGATCATTATTATCTAAGATCAACTCTCCCTGCTCTTCATTGTCTCTAAACAGTTTGCACTGAAAAAGAATTTTATCGACCAAAGTTGTTTTTCCGTGGTCAACGTGAGCGATAATGGCAATATTTCTTAAATCCTTCATATTAAAAATTCTATAATTTTACAAAAGAGGTGCAAAGTTACCTATATTTTGGTTCTAATGCTGCATGCTTTACGATTAATTAACTAATGATTAACCAGAATTAGTAGTTCATGGGGATTTTCCACGTTTTATTTTGCGTTATGACTACTATTTCCCAATTTTATAACGACAAACTCAGCTTATTTGATTCATGTTATTCACGATTAGAGCTGTTTTATGTTAAAACCTATTTCAAACTTTATTCAGTTTTATTTTTTAAAACCTAGATGCGGTCCAAATAAATGTGGACTAGCATATAAAAATACACCATGAGAAGCCACAAAATCACCCTTTTCCTATGTTTCCTTGTATTTCAATTATTTGCTCAAACAAAAAAAGGATCTCCCTTCGCAGATGAAAACTTTACAGGAATTCAACTTCGAAGCATTGGCCCTGCATTCATGTCTGGTCGAATCGCTGATGTAGCCATCCATCCTGATGATGATAACCTTTGGTATGTAGCCGTTGGCTCTGGTGGTGTTTGGAAAACTAAAAATGCAGGCGTTACCTGGAAACCTATTTTTGATCATCAAACGTCTTACTCCATCGGTTGTGTGACCATTGATTCGAATAATCCACATACCGTTTGGGTCGGAACAGGTGAAAATGTTGGTGGTAGACATGTAGGCTTTGGTGATGGAATTTATCGAAGTACTGATGATGGAGCAACGTGGAAAAATATGGGTTTGAAAAACTCTGAGCACATTTCTAAAATCATTATTCATCCTGATAATTCGAATGTGATTTGGGTCGCTGTACAAGGACCTCTTTGGAATAAAGGTGGAGAACGGGGTGTTTTTAAAACGAAAGATGGAGGAGAGACTTGGACCCGTGTTTTGGGTGATGAAGAATGGATTGGTGCAACAGATTTAGTCATCGATCCTCGAGATCCGATGAGATTGTATGCAGCTACTTGGCAACGACATAGAACAGTCGCTTCTTACATGGGCGGTGGTCCAGGTTCTGGATTACATCGAAGTATAGATGGGGGAGAGACTTGGGAAAAATTGACAAGCGGTTTACCAACGTCTCAAATGGGAAAAATTGGTTTGGCGATCTCGCCTCAACAACCTGATGTATTATATGCCGCAATAGAATTGGATCATCGAAAAGGTGGAGTGTATAAAACAACCAATAGAGGATCTTCTTGGACCAAACAGTCGGATGCAGTTGCCGGCGCAACAGGACCTCATTATTATCAAGAATTGTATGCTTGTCCACATCATTTTGATCGATTGTATTTGGTGGATGTTCGAATGCAGGTCTCTGATAATGGTGGCAAAAATTTCCGTCGGATGAAAGAAAAATATAAGCATTCTGATAATCACTCGATTTCTTTTCGAAAAGATGATCCCGATTATTTATTAGTCGGTACCGATGGAGGATTGTATGAAAGTTTTGACCTTGCGGAAAATTGGCGTTTTATTAAAAATCTCCCGCTAACGCAGTTTTACAAAGTAGCCGTTGATGATACGGAACCCTTTTACAACATTTATGGAGGAACGCAAGATAATAGCACAGAAGGTGGACCCTCTCGAACAGATAATGTCAATGGAATTCAAAATTCAGATTGGAAAATTGTTTTGAATTGGGATGGTCATCAACCTGCAACCGAACCAGGGAATCCTAAAATAATGTATGCAGAACGTCAAGAAGGAACCCTGTCGAGAATTGACTTGACAACAGGAGAAGTGATGGATATTCAGCCACAAGCTGGAGCAGATGAACCTTATGAAAGATTCAACTGGGATGCACCAATCTTAGTGAGTCCACATTCGCCAAGTCGAATTTATTTTGCTTCGCAACGGGTCTGGCGATCAGATAATCGAGGAGATAAATGGACTGCGATTTCTAGTGATTTAACTAAAAATCAGGAACGTTTTGATTTGCCTATTATGGGCAAAAAACAAAGCTTTGATGCACCGTGGGATTTATTAGCAATGTCTAATTACAATACAATTACGTCCTTGGCAGAATCCTTAAAGCAGGAAGGTTTGATTTATGCGGGAACAGATGATGGCCTAATTCAGGTGACAGAAGACGGTGGAGAGCATTGGCGAAAAATAGAAGTAGGCCGATTGTCAGGTGTCCCTAAAACAGCATTTGTCAATGATATTAAAACTGATTTATTTGAAGCGAATACGGTTTATGTAGCCCTGGATAATCATAAGTATGGTGATTTCGATCCCTATTTATTTAAAAGTACAGATAAAGGAAAAACGTGGAAATCGATCCGAGGTAATTTACCTGATCGAACAATGGTTTGGAGAATTGTTCAAGATCATGTGGCACCTAATTTATTATTTGCGGCAACAGAATTTGGGATTTACTTTACCGTAAATGGTGGTGGTGAATGGACAAAATTGAAAGGAGGCGTACCAACGATTTCTTTTAGAGATTTAGCGCTTCAGCGAGAAGCGAATGATCTGGTCGCTGCGTCTTTTGGTAGAGGTTTTTATGTCTTGGATGATTACAGCTTGCTTCGTGAAATTTCTAATACCACTTTTGATGAGGAAGCTACTTTATTTTCTACGCGAAAAGCCTGGTGGTATATTCCTCGTCCGAATTTGAGTTTTGATGCAGGTAAAGGAAGCCAAGGAGCAGAGCATTTTGTCGCACCAAATCCTCCTTTTGGGGCAGTATTTAGTTACTATTTACAAGACTCTTTGAAGACGGCTAAAACCCTAAGAACAGAAAGAGAAAAAGTTTTAGCGAAAGCGAATAAAGACATTCCTTTTCCTGGTTGGGATGCCGTTAATGAAGAAGGAGAGGAGACACCTGCTAAGATATGGTTGATCATCAAAAACGATCAAGGTGAAATCGTCCGACGAGTGGAAGGACCGACTGGTAAAGGTTTTCATCGCGTTGCTTGGGATTTAAGATATCCAGCTACCAATGCCATCCGGATAGAAGCGCCTGCCAATCCCTTTAATTATGTCCCTAAAGGTTTGATGGCCGCACCTGGAACTTATACGGTTACGATGTCGAAAGAAGTGGATGGAAAAATTACGGAATTAGTAAAAGCGCAATCCTTTGAAGTTGTTCCATTAAGAAAAGGAGCTTTGGAAGGAGCATCACATAAAGAGGTAGCAGGATTTTGGAGATCTTACGAAAAAACGACGGGCCAATATTCTGCTTTGCAAATGGATTTAGCGAAAGCGATCAAAACGACAAAAGCTATGCAAAAAGCTTTATCTAGATCAACAGCTGCCGCAGGAGACTTAGATGGACGTTTGCATCAGCTTAGAAAAAAATTACTAAAAATCAACCAAGATTTTAACGGAAGTCCTGCTAAAAAACAAATTGGAGAAAAAACAAAACCTGTCATTGGTGATCGATTGTTTTCTATTAATATTGGTATTTCTAATTCTACTTATGGTCCAACTGAAAATCATCTCAATGGATTGAAAATGATTAATGAACAATTAGGTAGTCTACAAAAAAGGATAGAGGAGTCCACATCTACATTGAAAAAATTAGAAACTGATTTGCGAAAAGCAGGAGCACCTTTTGTGAGATAATAAGAGTTGATCAAAATGAGATTTATTCCCTTGTTATTCTGAGTAGCCTAATGTTATAACTTACGTAAAAGTCTAGTGATGACAACTAATTATCTGAACCGTAGATTTTGAACATAGATTCAATAGATTACGCGAATTGCGCTGATTTTCCCACTACTGAACTCTTTGATTGTGTACCATAGCGGGAAATCTGCGCAATCGAAGGAGAATCCGCGTAACCTGTGCAATCCGCAAAATCTGTGTTCGAAATAATCACCTATTTTTATGATGCACAACTAATTAGTATTAGAAAAAGTAAAAGCGCTTGGTGATCAATTGATTGAATCCTTAAAGAATCAAGAAATATTGAAATCTTTTGATGGTATCTTACAGGTTATTGTTTTCATGTTCCTTAACTATGCATAGACTTGAAATCTGATTCTGAAATATTGATCATGCCAGTTTTATCAACTTAGAACATTGTTGATCCATATTTCGGAATCGATCTAAATTTTTTTGCCTAAAGTAAGCACTTATTATTATCATTTTCAATGCAATAAATACCAGACCAAGGGTATAAAAAACCTGATCTTAAAAGTGTACCTTTGATAAGGAGCTATTATAGATTTATTTTATAAGACTCGACACAAAACATTTCTCACACTCACCATAAATAGTTCACCTTTTTTGATGAACGACCAAAATTAAAATAAACAGCAAAGTATAGCATTGTTTTTTACGCAATCCCCTAAATGTTGCTTAAAGAATTAATTCCATTCCGAACTCCAATACCTATTGGGATGGAACTTAACTTTTTGAGCTCTACTATAAAGTAGAAAATGAGCGCTGTTCCTCGGTGAAAATTTCTTGTCAATTGAGATAGAAAATTCATTGGTAATTATTGATACGACTTCGTTTTTTGATTTATTCTCGATGGAACAAAAGTATTCAGGTATTGCTCTAGATTTGATTTTCAATATTAGTTAAAAGGATAAGTGATTGAAGTTCATCTTTAATCATTGGCACTGAGCTAGTCGAAGTGACCTAAAAAACGAACTTGAAAAGAAATAATGATAGTGCTTTACCTTATTGTAGGTATTTTTTGTCCCTAGATAAAAGCTTGAGTATTTTTTACTCAAACAATATCGTAAGACTGATTTAAACAGTTTTTATTGGCCTCTTCCGGTTTTACCGGAAGGAGGCTTTTTTCATTTGATGATATATATATCAATTTAATTTAGTATGTTTTTTACCTCATTTCCTTATTTTTATCCTGTATCCGACCATATTTAACATTAATACGCCTCACATATATTTAATTACTATTTACAAGAAAGGCCTTTTTTAGTATCTTTGTTCTTTACAACCAAAACTGATTCCATGACAAGATTTCAAGCGCTTTTAGTTTGTCTGCTATGTACTTATATGCTCCCCGCACAGCAGTTGCCACTTTTTACCCAATATCGGGAGAATATCGGCATCCTCAATCCTGCTGCACTCAGCATGGATTTTCTAGTACACGAGAATAATGTTTCCTTTGGTGCTTCCTATCGTAGGCAATGGGTAGGCATTGATTCTGCACCTAAAACTCAAGTCATTCACGGCGAATACGTATATGCAGAGTCTAGCTCTATTGGTTTGATTGCTGGTGGACATTTGATTAATGATCAAACTGGACCAACAGGATTTACAGGAATGTATGGACGGATTGCGGGTATTATTTCGGATGATCCATATGATGGTGGAATTGTCGGCGGTATAAGTCTTGGAGTGGTACAATATCGAGTCAACATATCAGACATCGAATTTCGAGAAGGTGGAGATATTTTAACGACGGAAGACCAATCCCAAATTTATCCTGATGTTGGAGTTGGTGTTTATTATTATCAACGATTGAACATGAATGGTTTTCTGGATGATGCTCAATTTTATGCTGGCCTTTCTGTCCCACAGGTTATTGGTTTGGATTTAGAATTTAAAGACCTGGATGGTAATTTTTATACCAAACGAGTTCAGCATTATTATGGATTTATAGGTCTATATAAATATCTCCGTGGAGATGGATTTCTAGAACCTTCTGTTTGGGTTAAATACACTGAAAATGTGCCCATTAATATAGATTTCAATTTACGATATCAAATGTCCGGAGGCTTTTGGTTAGGAGCTGGTGGTTCTTCAGCAGCGACGGTTCATTTAGAGAGTGGATTTGTTCTTGGTGAAAATAGTGGAATGGAAAATCATTTAAGAATCGGATACGGTTTTGATTATTCATTTCGATCCTTCGGCCCTTACGCAGGTACTTCGCATGAGTTGAGTATCGCTTACAGTTTTGGAAATTAATAGAGTCTAGTCTAAGTAAAATGTGTATTGCTATTTTTAGCACTTACGTGAAAATGACCCAACTATTTTTAGAATAGATTTGTCTGAAAACAGAGAAAATATAAGTAGAAAATGGCCTAGACTAAAATATAAAGTAATTTACAGCACGCTGTATTTCACCTTGTAATCTAAGCTTTATTGTATGTTGAAAAGCAATTTTGAATCGTTGAATGTCTGAATTTTGAATAGCCCTAAAATTTGATATTCTCAGTTAGCGGGCTATTCAAAATTCAATCATTTTTACATTCAAAATTATCTTTAGAAACAAAACCGAAAGTTTATAAAGTTTACTTTATAGATCTTGTGCTCCCCCTTTTTTTTCGCAGGTTTAAAATTGATATCACTAACATGGTTCCTCTAGGGCACGATGGTAGTTCCCCCATAGAAAAGAAATAACAAAAACAAACATGAACAGAAAGCAAAGCCTTTCTCTTTTGCTATTTATGCTAATGATATTGGCATTGGGCACTTTTTCGGCGAAAGCCAAAGAAAGCCTTGCCATTGATGTACATCCAACCTTTACACCAATTACCTCAACCATAAGTAATGCGACCACCTTTCAAGGAGGAGAGTTTTGTGTAGATATTAGTGTCGCTGATTTTAATGCCATTTCCATGTTTCAATATTCGATAGGATGGGGAGACACCAAACTAAAATATCAATCCGTTCAGGCAGTCGCTTCAACATCTGATCTAAGTTTATTAGTGGGAGAAAATCTGACCAACGTTGGAATTTTGACCCTTATCGGAACGGCGATCAATGAAGTAGGAATGACCTTCCCCGACGAAACGGTATTGTTCCAAATTTGTTTTGAAGCGATTGGAGAAATTGGCGATTGTACACCAGTTGCTTTTACGGGATTTCCATTAGGCATAGAGGTGACAGCTGTAGAGACCGGATCAGTTGATATTGGAATGATGAGTGATAATGGAGAAGTGTGTATCAAGACGGAGTTACTAATTAATGATGCTCAAACTTTTGATGTGGATTGTAGTAATGCTGGAGCGGGAGCGATTCAATTGGCGGTGAGTGGAGCAGAACCTCCCTATCAATATCAATGGGAAAATGCCAATGGATTTGTTGGAAATACTAAAAATATTTTTGGCCTTGATCCAGGAACCTATTTTGTAAGCATAAGCGATAGCTCTGATCCACCGATTGTAATTGATTCTTTATTTACCGTTTTGGGAGATTTAGTTCCTCCGGAATTGACCATGGAAGGTGCTAAAGTATTGAATTGCAATCATCCTATTTTGTCTCTTCCAATTGAGATCGAAAATGGAGGAAATGATCCTTCTATTTTTTGGACAACTGATGATGGACATTTTGTAGAGGGACAAAATACTTTGATGCCGACTGTAGATAAAGTAGGTGACTACGAACTCATTGTAATCAATCCAGAAAATTCTTGTTCAGATACTTTGCTTATTGTTGTCACCGAAAATTTTACAAGACCAGAAGTTATTGCAGAATCAAATGGATCCTTGAATTGTCAAATCAATGAATTAGAAATCAATGCGAGTAATTCTTCAGCCGGCACTCATTTTTTATATCAATGGAATTCCCTTGACGGAAATATTATTTCGATAGAAAATGATTTAATGATTTTAGTCGATCAGCCAGGTTTTTATGATTTGATGATTTTGGATACCTTGAATGGTTGTGCTGATAGCGCAAGGGTAGAAGTAGTGGAAAATAGGATACCGCCCATTATTGATATAGAAATGCCACAGGAATTGAATTGTGAACGTAGAGAAATTGAACTAATAGGAACAGTCAACAGTGATTCGACTCATTTATGGTATAATTGGTTAACGACAGATGGTGTTATCGAAAATGGAAATCTTAGTTTGAATCCAATAGTGACAAGTAGAGGTGTTTATCAATTGGTAGCTTTAGATACTACTAATTTTTGTAGTGATTCCGCGAGCGTAGTTGTTGAGATGGATACGATCACTCCTTTTGTAAACATATTGTTAAGTGAAAATCTTTCTTGTACGGAAACAAGTGTTTTGTTAGATGCTACAGGTTCTAGTATGGGCAATGACTTGATTTATGAGTGGTCTGATCCGAATGGTGTTGTGAACGAAGTGGGGACTCCATTTTTAGAGGTGGATGAAATAGGTATTTATCAATTGCGCATCCAAAATAATTTAAACGGATGTCAAGATAGTTTTTCAATAGAGGTTCTCGAAGATAATAGTGCTTTATTAGTTGATTTTGAATTAGTTCAGATGACTTGTGATGACTTTGCCAGTATCAAGGCTAATTTGCCTCAAGGCACAACAGGTCAATGGGAATCATTAGGTAATGCAATAGTCTTGGATGAAAATGCAGCAGAAACTGAGGTCGAAGGTTTGAGCGAAGGAAATAATTTATTTGTTTGGACCTTATCGACTGACATTTGTCCTAATTATGATCAAGATACTTTAATTGTCCATTTAGAAACATTGCCCATAGCTCAAGATGACTATTTTGAAATAGCTCCTTTGCCGATATCGGAAGAACTAAATTTGGTGGCCAATGATGGAATCACCGTAACCGAAAATTGGGAATTAGAATTAGTAAATAATCCTTCTTTTGGTGAAATAGAAAAAATTTCTGAGGGTGAAGTCCAGTTCGTAAATAGTACACGTGAGAGTGGAACACTTAGTTTTTCTTATCAACTTTGTAATAGTTCATGTATCGAATTGTGCGATAGAGCAGAAGTCACCATTCAAATTGATGCGTCTTTATTGATTGATACAACGATTGAAATTCCTAGCGGTATTACACCCAACGGCGATGGTCAAAATGAGGCTTTTGTTATTTCCTTTTTAGAAGAAACTCCAGAAGCCTTCCCGTCGAATCAATTGACTGTTTTTAATCGTTGGGGAGAACTTGTTTATCAAGCAAAACCCTATCAAAATGATTGGAATGGAACCACTAATTCAGGTAAAAAATTAGCAGAAGGCACCTACTACTATATTCTTCAATTATCGTTGAATTCTGGTGTAATCTATCAGGGAGAAATTACAATATTAAGGTAATATGCTGATATTCAGTGATTAACGTATGGTATTTAAATTTATAATTTAGTTATTTTAATATGTAAAAAATACCCTATTTAGGGTATAATACGTATTGAATTACGCTGTATATTTGCCATGTAAAATATTTATTCCAAATACCGAAATTATATTCCCATGAAAAATTGTACACTCCTGCGTGCATTAACTATTCGCGTCAATTATTCCAAATATTGGTCCTGGTAAAAGATGATTCTAAACATTGATTTAGCTATTTGACCTATGTCTTTAGCTGAATTGTAATGATTAAATCCTCTTGATGATTCTGCTATTCAACACATATTGATAGGCTTTGGAAGGTGCTATTTAGTATAAGTTGAAAATGGAATCAGAAGCGTTACAACAAATTAACATTTACCATGAACAACATTTTATCAAACGTAAATCAGTGTTCTTTTATTTGGAACTCAACCGACGATTTCGGCGCACAGCAGAAGGGTACATCTTTTATATTTGATGACCAAGTCATCGCTTTTAACCCGTCTACTTCAAAAACAGTTTACAGTCATTCTATCATTTCTTGCTTCGATTTTATGAATCCCATGATCGAAGATATTTGCAGTGTTTTTAATCCGATCATTGCAACAGAACTATCTAATCATGAGATGAGTTAATTTGGCTGGTGTGTGGTACTCGATCCCCGAGTACCACAGACTGTTTTTTAAAAAAAGAGATCGGAGAACAACAGTTTTGAAAAGTGTAGTATGAATCCTTATCGTTTGAAGGTGAAAACGAAGATAGGTGTCTTTACAAAATACTTATCCCCAAAAATCGGCAAAGTTTAGAGATTCTCATAGATAATTTTTTTAGGAATAAACCCTTTCTGCAAAGGCAGAAAGGGTGTTCTTTTTTTAGGAACTTTTTAGTGATCCAAATAGAGTAGAGAAATATGGATAAAATATTTAAATATCAGCAATGGCATCTTTTGATACTGATTGGATTACTATCCTTTCTTTTTATTTTTACTAAATCAGATTCTACCGTTCTTGAAGGAAATTTATGGGAAGTCGGTACTTTGTATTGGTATCTGCTGGCCATTTCAGTTCCGATCATTCATCAATTTTATGTGCTTATTATTTGGCGATCAGAATTGCATTTCAAAAGTATCTCTAAACGATTTGGACATAAGGGGTTTAAATTATATAAAATAGGATTTGCCTTTCTTTTCCTTGCTCGAGCAATTACCATTATCATCTTAGCTTTTCCCAATACCAAAACTATCAATATCAAACCTACTTTTTCGTATGTTTTATCAGCTCTACTACTGATTTTATCGACTTATCTTTTTTATTCCGTTGCAAAATATTTTGGCATGGATAGGGCTTTTGGAATGGATCATTTTTATCCTAAAAAAGCAAAAGAATGGCCTTTTGTAAATCAAGGAATTTTTAAATACACACCAAATGCAATGTATAAATATGGTTTTTTGATTCTTTGGATACCGGGTATTTTGTTGCAATCAAAAGCAGCGCTATCGCTCGCTCTTTTTAATCATCTTTATATTTGGGTTCACTTTTATTTTACGGAACTTACTGATATAAAAATAATTTATGGCGAAGACCAAAGATGACTTTTTAAGAAGGCTAAGTTGTGATTTCTGAGCGCTTTTGATTGTTGAAAAAATAATCGTTAACTTCACATTTTAGGAACTAACTACTTCAACTAACAAGCCAGAAATAAATTGACTTTGTCATTTATTTCTGGCTTGTTTTTAGAAAAACACCAATCGAAAAACGTTTTTTCTACCTGATATTTATTTCAATATCGTCACATCTCCTTTATAAATTATTCCACCAACCAAGTCAACCGTCAATACATAATAGTAAGTGCCTTGAGGTAAAGGTTTTCCTTTATTGTTGGAACCATCCCAATCATTGGTATAGGGTTGAGCATTATAAAGTACCTCTCCCCACCGATTGAAAATGGTCAATTCTGCTTCCGAATATTTATCTGGATTATTTAAAATTTCAGGGATCACTAAAGTCTCATTCAACCCATCACCGTTTGGTGTTATCCCAGAAGGAATCGTTAAATCTTCTTCTTCAATGATCTCTTCAATGAAAATAGTAGCATTGGCTTCTGTACAATTGTTAGGACAATCGAGATCACAGATTTGATAACCGAATTCAAGGTCTCCTCCAAGATAATCTTCCGGCGTTTCCAACTGATAAACACCAGGGCTCAACTCCGTAAGTGTTCCAGCAGTAGGTTCTGAAAGAATTTCAACTGTCCAGTTTGGAATACCGTTCAAAGCATCATTGCTTAAGATATCCATTTCTATTATCGTCATATTTTCCTCCAATTCGTATTCATCATCTGTTGCAGAAATAGAAGTCAAACCTAAATTGACCATCACCGTATCTGAATCATAGTTGGCACAAATGTCAGTCGATAAGGTCCAAATAAATAAGTTATTACCCGCGGATAAATTGGTGATGTTAGTTTCATTTTCAAATTCTTGAGCAATCGTTGCACTACCTGTTGTGGTCCAAGCACCAAAAGTATCATCTGGTTGGTTGGCGGATAAGTTGACATCTCCTGAGCAAATTGATTGATCCATTCCAGCATCAGCCAATCCAAGAGAAAGTGCATCTTCCACTTTTAAATCTAAAACAATGATACTATCACATCCAAGGAAACTTCCACCAGGAATTGTTTCTGTAAAAACACCAGTCGAATTATAATCTACATTATTGATGGTGACGACATCTCCTGCACAAATTACCGAAGTCAAATTATTAGTAATGGCATCTGAAAAATTAATCGTGACCATCACCGTCGAATCACAACCGTTGACACTTCCATTGGTAAAAATAACAGGCCCTGCTGGATGACTTTCGTCAAATAGACTATCCCCAACCATGAGGCTACCACCATTACAAAGTTCAGTATTGAAATTGGAAATAGCAGGAGGGAAGAAACTCAACTGAACAGAGACGGTTGAATCACA
>CAYTVR010000225.1:0-12209 GCA_964441245.1 uncultured Saprospiraceae bacterium
ACTTGTGCCGTATCCGTGTTATTGGTGAGATTTCGACCAATGTCGGTATTGTTTAAAAAATATTGAATTCCGAAGAATAAAACTCCTACAATTATGAGCGTAATTAGCAATTTTGAAAATGCTGTTAATCGTCTTGCCATTTTAATTTTTTGAATTTATAAAAAATTGATAATCAGTGTATTAAATCATTTTTTATCCCGATGTGAAATCGGGATAAAAACTTAACTAATCAAAAAAACTGTCGTATTGATTTTGAGAATTTTGGGCTCGTTGAGGCTTTGCAATCGGTGAATTTAAATCTAAAACATCTGCTTCATCTTCTGCTTGCAGGAGCAAATTTTCTTTTTCATCACCAAACTTAGTAAAACCTTTTAGGGTATATCCATAAGTAGGACCAGCAGTGATAAAAGCTTTGAATTCTTCATCACCAAATGTATATTTTCCTAATAGATGTATATCAAGGTTATTAAAAACAATAGTTGCTTTTTCACTACTTCCGCCAAAAAAAATATCTTCCACACTACTTCCTTTCGAGATATAAGAAATTTCTGGTTGAATTGCAAAAGCTCCACTAAGTGGAATCTCCATATAAATACCGAAATTAGCTCCAAATTTAGAGGAAAGATTTAAATCTAGACCAGTTTCCTCATCAACATTAAAACTGGCTAAATGCCCTCCCATCTTAATTCCGAAATAGGTTTGAGCTGATGTAGATAGTGAAAGGCAGCATACGAAAAGTAGAGAAATAAGTTGAATGGATTTCATATTTAGTGTGTTTTAGTTTCTGAAATTTGATATTTATAGTTGAAGCATTATAATTGTGTTAAACAATGATAATTACAATATTCCAAGAATCAAAATGAACAGTTATTTTCTATGACAAGAATTAGGAGAATAAAGAAGATGGATACAGAAAAAATGGAAGTATTTATTGATAAATTCCTTTTCTATCAAAAAGAAACTTTCGATATCGAAAAAACTCAATGCACAGCGATTAGCTAATCTGAAAATTTTAAAAAAAAATGATAGAAATCTGATAGATTAATAAATCATCAGTTGGTTTTCTTACTTTCGGCAAGAATCAATTAATCACCTAAATTAGGTTAAGAAACAATTCGAATAGACCTAAGTAGTTACAGAATAAAAAATATATGTTAGGCCTAAAATTTAAGTGGATTAGTGCTTTTTTACTGTGTCTCGTTCACTCAGCATATGTATACACTCAAGTAGATTCTTTAGATACAGTATATGGTAAACTAGAATTAAAAGAAGTTTATTCGAAGAGTCCATCATTTTTTGACGATATACAAAGTTGCACTCCGTGTATCATAAAGTATTATCAAAAACCATATGTTTTGAAATACGAGGCTATACAATATGGTGATTGTTTCACTGGATTCTACAAAGAATATTATCCTGATGGGAGTATAAAGGTAAAGGGACAATTTAAAGAAAATCGAAGCAATAATTGGGATAATATTTTTCATAGAGGCTATTGTAATGTTCCAGATGGAAAGTGGTTGTATTTCAATGATAAAGGCCAAATAAAATCTATCGAAATTTGGAATAAAGGAAATTTTGTTGAACAGAAACCGGAAAGTAAAAAAGTCGAAATTTGGAAAGTAGAGCTATCACTAAATGAAGTTACAATTGATACTCAAAAAATAGCATTAGGTGAATTTAATCAACTTCAATTCCGACCTAAGTATAAAAACTCAAATAGAGGTTCAGAATTGAATTTAAAATTAAGGGTATCTGCCACTGACTACAAAAGTGTTGAAGAAAGATTTTTGATTGACCAGTTTGATCAGATTAAAATTGAAAGTTTGCTTAAGAAGGTCGGAATATCAGAACTTGAGAAAATAAATGTACAGATTGGCGTTTATGAAAAGGATAAAAACATTTGGAATTTTTATCTAAAATTAAAAGACTAATAAAGGAGACTAGATGATATAGGTAGCCAGAATTGCTTATTCATTTTATCAACTAAATTTGATTGTTGAATGGTCATTTTAATCTTTGGTAAGTAGAGGAGCGACAGCATCACAACATCCTTCATCAGTACTTCCATTTACATTATTATCAATGCCGTCATCACAGATTTCACTTAAGCAAGAACCTTGTAATGGATTTTGCCAAACATCATTAGGTGGAGCGCCATATGTAATTGTATTAACTAAACCACTTCCAATGACTGTTGGAATACCAAAACCTGCAATCCCATCATTGTCTAAATCGCTAACGTTTTCTTCTAATGCATCAAAACAAGTATCTCCATCGGCATCTAATTCATAAGCATCATAATTGCCATCCGGAGTAGCTTCACTATCAGCAATAGTGTAACTTAAAATCCCATTATCAGAAACTGTTTCTACACCATTAAATAAACCATTCGCTCCAAATGTACTTGGTGCTCCATCAATAATTCCATCTATATTTGCATCAATTGCAGGATGACTAGCTTCATTCAAATCATAAATCCCATCATTATCTGAATCGAGATCCAATGAATTAACAACTCCATCACCATCGGTATCAATACAATAAGTACCCATAATTTGTCTTAGCCCAATACCCCCACCAGACAGCAATCCGTTTTGACCATATCGAATGACGACTCGATCAATTGTTTGACTAAACAATATATCAACGGCTCCTTGTTCTGCTGTTCCATTCGGATTAGAATTTCCAGGTAAGAATGGAAGGTTGGCTGCTACAGTTGTTGTCGCAGTTACTGATTGATCACCAGCAGGAGGATCAATGACTAGGAAGCCACTTTGCTGAGCTGTTACTGTTGGACTAATTGGAGTAGCTCCATCGTATCCCACGACAGAAATAAATTCTCTTGTATTTACATTGGAACCATTGTCGAGATCATCTATTGTAAAAAACAATTCATCCATGCTAACTCCAGCTGGAAGGTTATCAATATTCATGGTTAGTTCAATGAAATCTTCTAAGCTATCTAGTGCTATAGGATTCAATCCAAGTGCATGATAAGTTCCTATACTGAATTGACTAAAATAATTATCTCCGGGATTATTGACCACAAAGGTATACTCAAAATTGCCAGCTTCATTGGTATAAGTTACCGTTTGATTGGCGGAAGGTGATCCATTTGAAACGTTGCCAAATGCTGGTGTAATTTCATTCCAAATTAAAATAGTATCTGTTTGACAACCTTCATCAAGGTCTGGAATTCCGTCGTTATCATCGTCAAGATCATTCACATCACAAATTAAATCTCCATCAGTATCAAAAGATGAGCAGTCTCCATCTACACAATCTATATCACCGTCACCATCGTCATCTATTCCGTTATTGCAAATTTCATCGGGGATGGTTACTACGTTTAGAACATTACCGAATTCAGAAGTATTGTTTGTTGGATCAATAGCAAGGGAAGTGATTGGAGTACCAACTATTAAGCCTTTACCTGTTACATCAAATGTAAATTCAAATCGATTTTGTGTTTTTAATAAAATTGAACCGGTTCCATCATCGGTATAAATTGAAGCAGTAGCATCCGTATCTGCGACACTCCCTTCATCTGCGGCATCAATGAATAAGGCACCTTCACCGAAACTACTGGTATAAGTTGGAGGAATTGGATTAGGATTATCTTCGGAATCTGTAACATAAAATTCAATATTGGTATTTGCTGGAGCGAATCCCTTTATGGTTAAATTGTCACCAATTAAATATACAGAGTCGATAACTGGAAAATTAAGTAAATTATTCACTCCTGTATCAATGTCTCCGTCATCATTAGGTTCTACTGAAAAGTCACCTATCAGATTATCCATTGCAATTCCTAAGCCACCATTATTGCTAATTTGATTTCTACTGAACCGATTATTTACTCCCGTACCAGTCATTCCAATTCCTGAATCAGTATTGTGTTTTATCTGATTCCCAATAATTAATTCATTTGTATTGGCCATCGAAGGAGACCATCCAATAGTGACATTGGACGTAGCGTTTTGAAAATAAATTCCTCTACGTCCATTTCCTAAAGGAGTTATCCCATCTGAAGCTAAGCCAATTATATTTCCAGCAATAATAGCTGAACCTCCAGTTGAGTTTAATACAATACCATCATTTGAATTTCCAGATATAAGATTAAACTCTACTTCATCGTTTACATTGTCTCCATTTGTACCAATAACCAAATTGGTAGAGGCTCCTAGAATTTGAATACCCCAAGCTACTGATAAACCAACGAATCCAGTATGATCCGTTCCAATAAAGTTGCCTGACACCTTATTTCCATTTCCAATTGCAGTTGTGCTAAAGCGAACCCCTGAAGTATTACCAACAATAATATTTCGTTCGGCTGCATCGGACAAGCCATTTGAATTGGTTCCTACAATATTATGATTACAATCATTGAGAAACTCAATTCCATGAGATGTATTTAATAGTGCTCCTGTTCCTAAAGCATCAAGGCCAATATAATTTCCTGCGATCACTAGACTATCACTGTTACTGATATCTAAGCCTTCATTTGTATTCCCTGAAATGATATTCCTAAATTGATTGGCATCTGAATTAGGCATACCTTCTTTAAACCCAATGTAATTAGGGAATTCAAGATTTGTAATAGCAAACCCTCTTAAAGTATTTCCTTGTCCGACCAACCCTGTTTTATCTGTACCCACAAAATTACCAGCAATCAAAATATTGTCGGTTGCTACGAGGTGTAATCCAAAAGTAGAATTTGAAATTAGGTTGCCTTCATTTGCATCATTTACATTATCACCATTGGTTCCAACAAAGGAGTTTTTAAGTTGATACAAATGTAATCCAGCTCCATTGTTAGAGGAGGGGGTAATTCCATCTGCTTCCATTCCAATATAATTACCCCAGATAAAAATATCTTTAGTTCCACCAATGGGGGTATAAAGTCCTTTTCTAAAGTCATGAATTGATAGTCCTGAAACTTGTAAACTATCTGTCCGAAGGGTCAGAGCGTCAAACGTCGTGGTATTGCCATCCAATTCGATAGGGATGAATCGATTGGGAATATCACCTTGCACAGCACCATCTTGTGTATATCCTGTTATATGTGTTTTAGAATCTTCAACAAATGGAAGTTGGGTTAATGGTTGAATGACATGAGGTCCTGCACCTGGAATCATAAACAAAGAAACTTCCCAACCGTCTGGTTTATTAAATGATTCACCTGTTGGAGGGCTATCTTGCTGGTTTACATTCGTATTGCTCAATTCATTACTATTTAAAATAAACTGGCGTAAGGACCCTTGGCCACTGTCATTTGTATTCACAATAACATCGAAGTTAAATCCAAAATCAACTCCAAGGACTTCCGCGTCATTTACCACCACAACGGACTTTGATTGAGTGATCGCAGTTGCACTCGTAAGAGTGGATATATTAGCAGATGTTGTATTGGCAGTAGTATCTATCAAGCTAGGATTTGCTCCTCCAACCTCATTATTTACATTTGACGTTCCAGTCGATCTAAAAGTCTGAACGGGTATTGTAATTTCTCCAGTTGCATTACTGGATCTATTTGATGTAATAGTGTTGTTAACCACACGAACTGTATAATTTCCATTTACTAAATTAAGAAAGGTGTAATCACCGGATGCATTTGTGACGGTATCCTTAATAAATGCTCCAGTAGTGCCATCATAAAGTTCAATCCTTACATTATTAACTCCAATATCTCCTGAGCTCCAACCAGAATTAGTTGCCTGAAAATTGGATGTATTGTACACCCGACCGTTACCTCCACCATAGTTGATATCTTCGAAAATAGTTCCAGAAATATTGAATAAATCTAGGCATGGTGAAGCTGGGGCAGGTGGCACAGAACCGTCATCGGCATTTGAAAAAGTGTCATCCGTAAATGCATATGAAGAGGCATCGGTAGCACCTGATTGGTTGGTATAAGCTGCAGCGTTCGCTAATTGCATTTTGTTTCCGGACATGATGTAAAATCCACCAGTGTTATCGTAGTTCTTGATATCACTACCTGAAATATTTGCATTTCCGCCCATGGTGTTATTATAGAAAAGAGAATTGGTAATAGTGGTCTCCACTTTTCCCTGAGAAATTGCTCCTCCCCAACTGGCTGCAGTTGCTTTATTGTTAACAAATATACAGCTATCAATATCCCATCCATTGGGATTTACAAGAGAATCAATGCATAAGGCTCCTCCACCGTTCGTACCTGCAATGGTGCCAAACCCTACAGATTCATTATTATAAAATAAACAGTTATTGGCACTGCTTCGAAGGGCAATATAATGGTAAGAAGTAGATTTGATCGCACCGCCATCAGCGCCTGTATTATTATAAAAATCTACATGATCTAACTGCCAACTAGAGTTGGAAGCTGAGATAGCTCCACCATCAGTAAATGAAGCAGAATTGCCAACAAATGTTGAATTATTAATAGAGACAACAGCGAAACTACCATAAATTGCTCCACCGAATTCGTTGGTGATATTGCTACTAAAGAAGCAATTATCCAATACATTATTTGCCGAAGTTAAAAAATTAATGGCACCTCCTCTAGCATTATTTGCTATGTTATTACAAAAATTTGAATTGGTAATTGTCCATGCATGCGAAGTTCTAAACATAATGGCGCCTCCTCCGATTGCAGTTGAGGTATTATTATCGAATGTACAAGCATCTATATTAAAGTTTCCCGGAATCGATGAGGTTCCACCTGCACTTGAGTTTGTGTAAACATTAAGCATGTATATAGCACCTCCATCGCCAGCTGTATTGTTCATAAATGAACAATTGGTGAAGGATATTTTTGAATCGATATTTGTTTTATTTTCTAGCATGATTGCTCCTAAACCAGATGATACACAATTTTGTACCACTAGATCGGTAAACATATAATCAATTTGATTGGTATTGTTGAAGTCGGATTGAAAAGCGGAGCCATCTAAGCCACTTGCATTTTGTAGAGTGAGTCCAGTAAGATGTAAAGTATCTAATCGAGAGCCGTTGTCTAGTAATTGTATGCTGCTTCCGCCGTCAATAATGGTGGGATTGTTATTTGGGTCATATCCGCTAAGATCAGTTCCCGTAGCACTTGAAGGAAAACCTCCTTGAATGAAATGGCCAACATTGATCGTTAAATTTATTGAAGATGGAGGAGAGTAGGTTCCTTCTGCGATATAAATAGTTCCTCCTGCTTCGATGGCTGTTTTTAAAGAACCTGCACCCAAAGCATTATCCCAATCTATTCCACTTGCAGTTCCTGTTGAAACTTCTTTTACGAAAGTCTGTGCCATTATAGATGGTAGAGCTAGAACAACAAAAACAAGCAAGGTTAATTTAGTTCTTAATTTAAGTGTCAAGGTATTATCTAGATTTGTGTTTGTTTAAAAAAAATCATCTAAAATAGATCAGCTTATGACAAGTGAAGTATTTTTAAATCTTCTGATGTAAGCGTCTAGTTTTTTTATGCTTAGATAGGGAATAGCTTTATTTCTCTTAATTAATGATTAAGAAGGTTATCGATATTTTATAATTCAAGAACTTTGCCATATACAAATCAAATATTATATTTTACTATTTGATAGTTAAAGCCTTGATGGATTTTCTGCGTTTTGTTGTTGAAAAAGATCATTTTGAGTAAAAACGAATCTACTTTTTTGATGAGAAGAGGAATGAGAGATAAAAAATGTGCTTGTTAAAGTCTTGATTTTGAGTTGTTTATGTAGATGTCCGATATCTATTTTTAAATAATTGTAGTTGCGAATACTCAATGATTGATTAAAGATAAGGATACGTATTTTAATTGTTGAAGAGGAGATTGTTTATCGATATTAAGCTATTTTTGTTGTGAATTGATTATTGCTTGGATTCAGTTTTCAAGGTACTTATAAGAACGAAAAGCCATCCAATGATAAAAAAAGTACCACCAATAGGGGTGAGTGGACCAAGCCATTTCCAATGTTCAATTTGTAATAATTCGCGACAAGCCAATAAATAGAGTGAACCAGAGAAAAGTATTATTCCCATTACAAAAAGCCAGGCTGCTCTGATGAGCCATTTACTTTCGAATTCTTTACAGAGAATTGCAACTAAAAAAATACCTAAACTATGATAAAATTGGTATCTTACACCGATCTCAAATGTTGCTAACTGATTGATTTCGATGCTCTTTTTTAATCCATGAGCACCAAAAGCTCCTAAAGCAACCGCTAAAATAGCAAAGAGACTCGCCATTTGTATCATTTTTTTATTCATATGGAATATATTGTTTTGATAATATGTTCATTAAAATTCTGCTGCAAAATTAAACAACTATGACAAAGAAGTCTTTTACAAAAGATTTCTTTATTGAGAAAACGAATCTTTTAATTGAAAGTACAAAAAAAATACCTCCTGTGGGCGATGCCCCTGATGTTTATATTTGTTCTATATAAACCATTGGGATATATTCGATTGCCATTTTTTAATATCAATCCTTACGAGGCGGTATTAAGAAACACTGCCCTGCTTTTTGAAGTAAGTAACTACCAAGAATTTGTTCCAAAACTAGCTGATGTGAGTATTGCTGCTCAGTTGGGGAATACCTATTTAGTCGACAAATTTTCAGAAGATTTTAAGTTGATTCAAAAGATTTATGATCCATCAATGTTGGATGATACTCCTATTATGAATCGCCCATTTTTAGCTGCAGTGCATCAAACAGGCCTTGAAGATTTAAATTTCATGTATGTTTTTGATCAACGCAATACGAATTTTGAATTAGCTAGTTTTCTTGATGGAGTAAAAGAAGCGCATATTATTGAGTCTACTTTTCGTCAAAAGAAAATTTATGATTTACGTTTTTCGAAAGGGAAAAAAATAAGTATTGCTTGCGTTAATAATTTAGTTATCATGGGTCGATACGCATTGATTGTTGAAGATGCAATTGATCAACTATCATCAACTCGAATTAATCTAGATCCAGATTGGAATTTTAAGAAAGCTCAGTATGCAAAAGGTGAAAATGCAGATATTAGGATGATGATTAATTTCCATCAAGTCCCTGAATTACTAAAAGGCTTTATTATGCCGGAGATGCGCTCGGTCGTCAATCGGGTCAAAGATCTAGGGAAGTGGATTAGTTTGGATTTTAGTGTTGATGATGATGGAATTAATGTTGCTGGAAATTATCTTCCTAATTTCAAGGAATCGATCATTGGAGCTTTGAGAGGAACTAAAGACCAAAGCGAGGAGAGAATGACTAAAATAGTTCCAGATAATATAGCTTTATTTAGTTGGTTTGGAACAGGTGACTACACCAAATTTTATCAAGGTTGGAATAAAAAGAAAAATTCTGACTTTGAAAAATATTTTGTTCCTTGGCTAGGTTCTGAAATGGGTTTTGTTTTTGTCGAACCATTTAGTGCCGATATGCAAGGCGAACAATTTGCTATTTTTGAAACCCAAAAAAGTAGTTTAGCACAACATTATTTAGAAAAATATGGGGAGCAAGTTGGAGAACTTGAGAGCTTAGATTATCAAACCTATACTATTAAACAGTTGATGAGTAATCAATTGTTAGAAGAATATAACATTCAGAATCCGTATTATACATTTATAGAAAATTATGCAATTTTTGGAGCATCGAAAGCTGCGATGAAAAATTGGATTGACCATTATTTAACGAGTCAAGTACTTGAGCAAGATGATCATTTTTTAAAATATCGTCAAAAAAATAAAATTAAGTCGAACAACTTTTTCTATGTTCGAGCGGATCATGCATTACCTCTGATTCGTCCTTTGGTTCAAAAAGAATTTGCCACTATTTTAGATGAGGAGCTTGAAAGTTACAAAGGAATTAATCAGTTTTCGTTCAATGTGGAATCTAAGCTTTTTGGATATCAAATCAACTCTTTTGTTGAGGATGATCAGAAAACGGAAGATCAAACAGCCATTTTGTGGCGAACAACTTTAGCGCGTGAAGCGATTATTCCACCGGCTGTTTTGCTCAACCCTAAAACAGGACAGCATGAAATTTTGATTCAAGACAAACAGCATATTGTTTATTTAATGAATCGAGGGGGAGATATATTGTGGCGGAAAAAATTAGATCAGGCGATTTTGTCTAATATTTATCAAGTTGATTATCATGATGATGGAAGTGCTGGGTTCATGTTTAACACTAAGAATAAAATTTATTTGATAGATCGAAAAGGGAAGAATCTGAATCACTTTCCAATGCGATTAAAGTCTCCTGCTACTAATGGAATGTTGGTTTGTGATTTTACGAAAAGAAAAGAGTATAGATTTTTTGTAGCTTGTGAAAATCAAAATATTTATGGTTTTGATATAGATGGTCAGCCCTTGAGTGGATGGAATCCTAAAATGAATGTAGGTAGAGTAGAGTACGCGATGCAACATTTTCAAAAAAATAATAAGGACTATTTGATGGCCATGAATACAAAGGGAAAACTTTTTGTATTCAAACAAAATGGCGACAAAAGATTAAATCCTCGATCATTTGATTCTCACTTTTTATCTTCTCCAGGATATCAATTGAAAGAAGGAGCGAATAGAATTGTTGCAACGGATGCGAAAGGAAAAATCCATGTTGTTAATATGGAAGGTGCTTATTTTAAATTGAATTTAAAATCAGAAAGTCGATCTCCGATGCAATTTCTATTTTCAGATATAGGAGGTGATGATCGCAAAGATTACATAGGATTAAGTGATCAAGAAATTAACTGTTATCATTATAAGGACAGTAAGTTTACTAAAATGTTTACCTGTCAATTAGAGGAAAAGGTAGATGCATTTTTTGAAGTCAGTGGTTTGAATCATAAAAAAATGCTTGGAACGCTTTGTGAGGAGCAAGCTAAAATTAATTTGATAAATGGGCAAGGAGAGTCATACAAAGGATTTCCATTAGCGGGATCTACTTCTTTTTCAATTGTAGATTTATATGGTAATAAAAAAAGAATTCTTGTTGTCGGAAATGGGAATAGTGTATATGCTTATCAATTAGACGGTGTGGATTTGGTTGATACGGAATCTGAAAATACTGATGAATCTATATCTGAAATTCCCTCTGACGATAGTCAAACCAAAGTTGTGAAATCAAGTTTATAAAATAAAGTGATGGTTCTTCGATAGATCCTTTGTCTATAGACATTCAATGCTTCCTTTGGTTGCTTTTCTCTCTCATTTTATGAATATCCATAAATCCACATGTACCTACAGATTTTGTGATTTGTCGAAGAAGGAAAATTATTTTATACAGACCAATTGATCGATTCTTTTCCTTGTTTGACAAGCAATTCATTCGTCTTAGAAAAGTGTTTATTACCGAACCAAAAACCTCTGTTGGCACTTAGTGGAGAAGGATGACCAGAGGCCAAGATATGATGTTTGTCCTTATCAATAAGTTTAGTTTTCTTCTTCGCAAACCCTCCCCATAAAAGAAATACAATTCCCTCGAGGTGATCAGATATATTTTTAATCACTGCATCTGTAAACGTATGCCAGCCAAAATCTTTATGGGAATTTGCTTGATGTGCACGTACTGTTAATCCTGCGTTAAGTAAGAACACTCCTTGTTGAGCCCAGCTAGTCAAATCACCATGATTAGGAGTATCAAGGCCTAAGTCTTGGTTCAACTCTTTGAAAATATTAAGTAAAGAGGGCGGAGCAGGAATGCCTTTAGGAACGGAAAAACAAAGTCCCATTGCCTGTCTTGGTCCGTGATAGGGATCTTGACCAAGAATAACGACTTTCACTTGATCGAATGGGGTAGTGTTAAAAGCATTAAAAATGAGGGAACCTGGTGGGTAAATTTTTCGACCATCCTGTTTCTCTTTTACCAATAGGCGTTTAATTTCTCCGAAATAAGGTTTTTCAAATTCCTCTTTTAAGATGTTTTTCCATCCTTCTTCAATTTGGACTTTGTCTGCGTTACTCATGTGTATGTTTTTAATGAAAAAGAACCTAAAGTTCCTTAAAAGGAGAAAGATAAAAAGATTTTTCTTTTGGGAACGAATTTTTATTTCAATTCGTTGAAAAATTGTATCTTTATTAGTAGGAAATAAAATAAAAAAGTATAAATTTGCATCGCCTTTGAAGAAAGGTAGTTCTTTAATATTGTAAAGTATTTAGTATCCAGTATAAAACTACCACTCATATGGTCTCATAGCTCAACTGGATAGAGCAGCTGCCTTCTAAGCAGCAGGTTCCAGGTTCGAGTC
>CAYTVR010000226.1:0-12185 GCA_964441245.1 uncultured Saprospiraceae bacterium
GTCGGGGTTCATAAAGTATTGTTTTTCAGACAATAGAAATTTAAACATACTCTAAAAACAGAGAGATGAAAGACGTGTTAATAATCGGAGCAGGTATCATTGGTTTAAGCACAGCCATTCGTTTACAGGAAGCTGGATATCAAGTCAATATTCTAACTAAAGATTTTCCTTTGGCCACTACTTCTGCAAAAGCTGGAGCTATATGGTTTCCATTTAAGGCAGAACCCAAAGACTTGGTCAACAAATGGAGTCGAATAACTTACGATCATTTTGTTCAACAAAAAAACAAAGATATTCAAGGCATCTCAATGGTTGATTTTATTATGCTTACACAAAAAGAAGAGGCGCCCTATTGGGAAAAAGCAATACCTTCTTCCGCACTTCGAAAAGCAACGTCAACTGATTTGCCGAAAGGCTACCAACATGGATATGTGGCAAAAGTTCCATTGATTGAACCGCCAAAGTACCTTCCCTATTTATTAAATATTTTCCATAAAAATGGAGGACAAATCGAACAAAGAACCTTACAAAACCTAGAAGAAATTCATCAATCCAATCAAATTCTAATCAATTGTACAGGACTTGGTTCACAAAAATTAGCGAATGATACCAGTCTATATCCCATTCAAGGACACTTGGCCAAAGTAGCGCTAAAAGAAAACGTAAAATGTATCAGTGATGATGATGGACCACAAGCATTGTCCTATGTTTTTCCAAGAAAAGATGTCATCGTTTTAGGCGGAACAGCAGTAGATCACCAATACAATGAAGCACCCAGTTCTGCCGAAATTCAACAATTAATTCACCGTTGCGAACAAATTGAACCCGCCATCCAAGGAGCGTCGATACTAGAAACAACAGTTGGATTACGCCCTGGTCGGCCGACTATTCGTTTAGAAAAAAATCCAGATGGAATCATACATCACTATGGTCATGGTGGCAGTGGGTATACTTTATGCTGGGGCTGCGCAGAAGCCGTGGTAGGAATAATTGAATGTTGAATAATTGAATTTTGAATGTCCGGCTTTAGTGAAAATCACATTAGACGTCCATTCAATTATTCTTGCATTCAATTATTCAACATTGCTTCGTATCTTTAAGTCAAAATAATCCACAACATGTTTCTAAATTTTTTCTACGATTTAAAAAAACACGGCCTACCAGTAAGTTTGCATGAGTATTTGCATTTGATGGAAGCCTTAAAAAAAGAGTTGATCAATTACTCTGTAGAAGAATTTTATGGATTAAGTAAAACTATTCTCGTCAAACAAGAAGGTCATCTCGATCGCTTTGATTTGATTTTTGGTCATTACTTTAAAGGGATGGAAGCCATTCCAGATGATTTTTTTACCACCAAAATTCCTAAAGATTGGATGATTCGACAATTGATGGATCAATTGAGCGATGAAGAAAAAGAAGCCATTGAAAAAATGGGAGGGCTGGATGCATTGATGGAACGATTTAAAGAATTATTGAAAGAACAACGAGAGCGACATGCAGGTGGTAACAAATGGATTGGCACTGGAGGAAAGTCTCCTTTTGGAGCTTATGGATACAATCCTGAAGGTTTTCGAATCGGGCAAGAAGGAAATAATAATAGACAGGCCATTAAAGTTTGGGATCAAAGGCAATTCCGAAATCTAGATGATAATGTGGAGCTAAATACTCGAAACATCAAAATGATTCTAAAACGCTTACGTCATTTTACAAGAGAAGGTCAAGCAACTGAAATTGATCTGGACGATACCATTAAAAAAACTTCAGAAAATGCAGGCATGCTCGATATTTCGTTACAAGCCTCTAGAAAAAATCGAGTAAAGGTTCTTTTATTAATGGATATTGGTGGCTCTATGGATGAGCATGTTGAGTTTTGTCAACAATTGTTTTCGGCCATGCGTCATGAATTTAAATATTTGGAATACTTTTATTTTCACAATTGCATTTACGAATCTTTGTGGCAGGACAATCGGCGTAGGCATAGCGAAGCCACCCCCACTTTGGAGTTGATTCATAAATATAACCGGGATTTCAAATTGATTGTTGTCGGCGATGCCGCCATGTCTCCTTACGAAATATTTTATCGAGGTGGAAGTGTAGAACACTATAATGACGAAGCAGGTATCGTGTGGCTCAAAAGATTGAAGGCACACTTTAAAGACTTCATCTGGATCAACCCGACGCCAGAATATGGTTGGGAATACTATGAATCAACCACCATTATCCGTGAGTTTACAGAAGACAAAATGTTTCCTATGACCCTCGATGGCCTGTTGAATGCCATGAAGTGCTTAAAAAACAACAAATTTAAATATAGCAACCGAGTGTGGAGGGATGAATAAACGTGAGAAGATAAACTCTATCTTCTTCCTTTTTCTGAAACTAGGTTTGATGCAAAAATGAGCCCACCTCCCAAAATGAGCGCACCTGTAGCGATGTACAAAATAAGCATAGTCTTGAATTTTTGTGTTTAACTAAATGATTCTCTGTAAAAATGTAAATGGGTTCTGCTAAGATGTAATTTTTTCACCCCCTTTCCAATTATTTAGACTCATTTTTGAAAAAAAGTTACGTATGTTATTTGTTTAATGTGTTTTTAGCTTAGAAATGGGAAAGTCATTCAATTATTTTTATATCTTTCTCCTTTAAGTTAAGCAACTCTTCATATGAATATACCTGCGGAAACTTTCATTTATTTTACGGGGCGAATCACAACCAATTGAAAAATGAATAACATAGTCCATAAGAGTCAACAGTTTGTGGAAGACCTCTTCTCTAAAAAACTTTCCAGCAATTTTTATTATCATGATTGGCATCATACCATTTCTGTTAAAGAATGGGCGATCAAAATTGGTGAAGCACGAAATTTGAATGAGTCAGATTTGGAAGTGCTCACCTTGGCTGCCCTTTTTCACGATACAGGATTTACCCACTGCTATCAAGGTCATGAGAACAAAAGCCTCCACATCGCTCAAGATTTTTTTAAAACGCAAAATTATCCGGCAGACCAATTGAAGAAAATACTTAGTTGCATAGAGGTGACTAAAATCACAGCGAATCCTACTACTGAGTTAGAACGAATTATGAAAGATGCTGATTTGCATAGCATTGGTACCAATGATTTTTTCAAAAACAGTCAGAATCTTCGCAAGGAATGGAAAGACCTTTGTGACACCAGTTATAGTAATCTCGAATGGTTTCAAAATGATTTAGACTTTTGGGAAGCACATTCCTATTTTACTCCAGAAGCTCAAACACTTCTCAATAAGAAAAAGAAAAAAAATATCAAAAAGGTCAAACAAATGTTGGAAAAGGAATTAAAAAAAATAGCTAAACTAAAAAGTGCAGAAACCATAAGTGGCAACCGATCTGCGCAAATGATGTTTAAGGTAGCCCTTCGAAATCACATTGACTTAACCAATATTGCAGACAATAAGGCCAACATTATGTTGACTATCAATATGGCTGTATTGACTTTTGTTGTTCCCTTTGGTGTCGGATCACTTTCGGATTATCCTGATTATCCTTATTTGAAAATACCTCTCATCCTTTTAGCGCTCACTAGTTTATTGACCATCATATACGCTACTTTGGCTACTCGCCCAATCAAAATGATGGGAAAAACGTCACCAGAGAATTTAGCTACAGGAAAAACCAATCTTTTCTTTTTTGGAAATTTTTATAACATGAATCTTCCAGATTATCAAGAAGGGATTAGAAATATCATTAAACACGAAGATCGATTAGAAAAAACCATTATCAATGACCTCTACTTTTTAGGAAAAGCACTAGGTAATAAATACAACCAACTTAGAAATTGTTATGTTATTTTTGTGGTAGGTATCACGATTACGGTATTTGCCTTTGCCTTCAGTTTTTACTTTACTACTTAAAAGAAGGAGGGCGTAATCCCTAGATTTTTTCGGCTAACGCGCCCTTCGATCAAGGAGAAATCAGTACAATCCATACAATCTGCTAAGTCCGTATTCCATGACGATTTTTGATGCTATAGAAATTTAAAATAGATTAAAAAATTGGCTTGAAGGAAAAGAACATCAACGAGATGAGTCTGAAAAATTAGAGATCATTTATGTTTACTGATTCGTGATAAACTATCATTTCACATTATTTATAATTCTTCGGAGGAGAAATAAACAAGCCAAACTTAAAAAACGGACCAGCAGATGGAAGGGCATTCAAAGAATTATCTTCGACGGCAGAGTAAGTATCTAGGCGAGTAAACTGCGTTTTAAAATGATAGACATAACCTCCTCTCGCAGACAACCAAACCCATTTTCCTAATTGACGAAAATATTCTGCCGAAAGACTTAAGTCAGATCGACGCATGTGCATGACTTGAAATTCATCTTGATCTAGTTCTTTTAAATCTAATGAGTAATCCTGAGATTTGAAGTCAGTTCCTACCAAAAATATATTTTTCTGATCAACTGAATAACGCACTTTTACTTGTATCGGCAACACTATTTGATACCCCCACTTTCTGTTAATCGTTCGATTATAAAATAAAAAAGGAAGCACTCGAGTATTTCTAAATCCTTTTCTCGCGTACATACCAAATCCCAATTCTCGATCTGGTCCTTTTTTGAATCCAAATACCGCGGCAATTCGATGATTGGCATAGCGATTATCAAAATTGATTAATCCTTCATAGTCTCCATTAAAAGAAGAACCTGCTTTGAAAGACAAATAAAATTTTTCATTTAGTGACTTATTGATATAAACAGACAATTCACTTTTTTTCAAAGCTCGATCATCTATGCTATTAAATAAATCATAATGCTTGGCATCGATAAAACTAAAATCAAATTGTTCTCGATAGTGATTGAATCCAACCAACAAGTTGAAAAAATCTTTATGGATGATGGGAATTTTAATTTTATATCGACTGCGACTATACAAACTGACTTGATTGGTCTGATCAGCTCCTTCTGATTTTAAATTAATACCTGGATAAATGCCATAATCAATCAAGATTCCTTTACTTGGTGCCTTCCAACGAACACCTGGCTTACAATAACTATTCATTAGGGCATCTGTCTCTCCATCTTGGGCTGATAAGCCAACAAGTAAAAAAAGTAAAAACAGACATAACTGAATTTTCATCATCAGATAAAAGTATTGAAATTTAGTGGTCGCAAAAGAGAAGTAAGTGCTCTAATGGTAATTTCGCGGGGGTTCTATTTCTCAAAAATACATTTGAAGGTATTCTTTTCACCTATAAAAAGCAATATCAAGGCCAATTTATTATGTCCAACATGAACATTTTAATAATTAATTTTGTTTGCGGCTGAAAAATGTCAAAATAGAAGGGATTTTGGCGGGATGGAACTCTCAAATAGTTCTTTAGCATTTCATTTGAACTAAATATATAAAAGCGTTGAAGTATTTACGCTTTCAAAATTTTGCTTTGACAAGCAAATAAATTTGGTGAACCTTAAAAAGTATTGGCTACCATTGGAATCATCTTGGTAAAATAAACGAACCCGTCCAGGACATTTATTTCACTTGCAAAGTTTTCGGCTTGATGAAAAACATCACCTAAAAAACAGCGAAGATTTGGCCCCTCAACTACTATTTTTTAAGATTAACTTTCGACTTTGAATAAGATCTCAACTTTTTGAGAACCAATAGATTCCAATGGAGCCTTTACTGAAATAATTTATCTTTGATTTTTTGATTTTTTGGTTTTTGGTTTTTGGTTTTTGGTTTTTGGTTTTTGGTTTTTGGTTTTTGGTTTTAAAAAATAATAATTCGATCAATGATCGTCACCTCTTGGGTTGCTAACTTTATAAAATAAGCACCTGCGGGTAAAGCACGAATGTTCCATTCATGATGATAAAACCCTGCTCTTTGTGGTCCTTCAAATAACAATATTGCTTCTTGACCATTTAGATAAAAAACACGAATACTGACTTCTTCTTCAGCCGACAATTCATAGTTCATGCTTAATTTTCCTACAACTGGATTCGGATACAACTGCATATTAAATGCATCTTCAGTCACTTCATTTTGTCCGGTCGTTTCGACGATAATCTGTGTAATGATAATGCTATCACAAGTATTCGTTGCTGGTAAAACCTCCATCAACATCGTATCCTTTTCATAGCTCTGCCCTTGATATATTTGACCTGAGATTAAGGTCGTATCGATGTAGGTATAAACATTTTCCAACAATTGAATATTATTGATATAAACGCTATCGTAAGTACCCATAGCAAGGGTGTCATATAATACGGTATCTGTATAAATTTCCTGCCCTTGAAAAATTTCTCCTGAACAAATTTCATTAATACTTGCTCCATATTCATCTGGATAATGAATGGTATGTGTAAAAGCATTCGACATTCCAAAATCTGCCTCTGCTTGAATATTGATCATATTTTCGATAGCAGTGCCTTCCGGCAAATCGACATGTTGACTTACTCTAAACTTTACAAAACCATGAGAAGCTGCTTCATTAATCTGACTACCGGGTAAATTCATCGTATCTAAGGTAAAGCGTAATGTACCATCTCCTAACATTTTGTAGTCATACTCATGGCTACTCGCCCCAGGTCGAATGGTTTGTATATTCAACTCTTCAGGTAAATGGTTTTCTATAATTATTTTTTGCAAAGAATCTGCTCCAGTATGCTGGAAACGAATGTGGTATTCTATATCCGTGTTGGGACTGATCAAATGCTCAGAAGTGAATCCACGGGGATAGGCACGTAAAGCATTTGGAAGCGTGTTTCCAAAACTTTCCTGTGCATCAATTGAAATAAAAGGATCTGCATCATCTTCTGGAAACTGATTAACAAATCCCAAACTAATCCCTCCTCCAGTATTTGTACCGCAACCTTCCACCGTAAAACTTGGTCGACTTCTTCCCGGATGGAAAGGATTTTGAGATGTTTGAATTCGAACCGTTTGTCCTTCTGGATATTCTATAATAGTTGAATCTCCTCCACCAGGCAATTGAAAAGCATCCGTACGTCCAATCAAATCATCAACGATGATAATATAGGCCAATGCATCTGTCATTCCTCCTGTTCCTTGATTGGAAATATTGATCGTTACAGATTCACTTACACAATCTGCGCTTATTTTAATATCAGATTCATCCCACATAGGGTCAGTTGGGATACAACTTTCATCAGGTGTAATTTGAGCTATAATATCATGTGTTTGGCCTTGAATATTGCTGGAACAATCTAAATTCACATCCATCTCAAATCCGTCACACGCTCCTATTTCAATTGCTCCGAGTGAAAAAGTATAAACATTTCCGGATTGATCAAAAATAGGATGTGAGGTACTGTTGACCACAAAATCAGGATGTAAAGTCAGCGTCAAAAAAGCATTTGACTCCACTTCGGTTCCATTATTACAATAACGAACGTGATAAATATTATCCTCACAATAACGAAGGTAGCTTGTAGATATATCCGTTTCTAAGCGTGGACAATCCTGAGCTGGACTGACCGCAAAATCTTGAAATAAAGTATCATAAGAGGAACTAAAAGTAATTCCAAAAACATTGCATTCCTCCCAATTTTCATTTAATGGAACGACTCGCAATAAATAATCTCCCGTATCCACTTCGATAAAATAATCTCCATTCCTATCTGTTGTTCCGTAATAAGTTTTTTCTCCTTGAGCAATGACCAACCAATCCTCTACACCAACTTCACCGACATCCGGAAAACAGTCATCATCATCATCTAAGACCACTTTTCCGGCAATTGAATTGGTCACTGTGTTCCCTAATAAATCAGCTTTTAGCAAATAAAAATCACTACTTAAAATGGATCCATTATCATCCACTCTTCGTTGAGCGGTTAACAAAAAGAAGCCATCATTAGTCAAACTAATATTGACTGGTACATCATTATTTTCTCCTCCAGTATATAGATGGGTCCACATTTCCTCACCAACTTCATCCGTACGAATCAGATACAAATCTAGAAAAGGCGTTCCAAAACTCATTGTAGAAGCTAATATTGCAAAACCATTGTCTTCCATTTCCAAAAGGTAACCTCCAAATTCTCCGTCTACTCCACCATAAGTTTGTTCCCAATCAATGACTCCATCTCCATCGGTTTTAATCAAGTAAACATCCGATGATCCAGCTCCTAATTCTAAGGTCAAACCGCTTAGCAGAATCCCTCCGTCTGAGGTCACTAGAATATCATAACTCTCTTCATAATTAGCGGTACCATATAATTTTGTCCAAGCTTCATCCCCATTTTCTTCTAAACGAATCACCATCAAATCTTGACCTTGTGATCCAATATCAGCACTTTCAGTATGACCTATAGTAACGATTCCTCCATCATCCATTACATCCATACTTAAAATAATATCATCTGCCATCCCGCCATAACGATGGTTCCAAAGTAAATTGCCATTCGCATCTGTTTTGCCAATCCAAGCATCAAAACCATCTGCTGGTCCCAATCTAGCTTCCGTGATATCACCACTTATTCCTGAGCGAGTCCAACCAGCAAAAGCATATCCTCCATCATCGGTTTGGGTCACAGAAAAGCTTCGGTCAAAATCACTTCCTCCATACACTCCTTCCCACTGGACGACGCCTTTCGAATCCATTTTTATCAAATAAGCATCGGCATTTCCGTTTCCAAAACTAAAAGTATAACCTGCCAAAAGAAAACCTCCATCATTCGTTGCAATCATCGCCGTACATTCATCATAAGAGGTTCCTCCATATTGTTGTCGCCATTCTTCTTGTCCATCTCGATCTAACTTCATTGCAAAAATCTTAGACTCTCCAACCCCATCACCAATATGGCCTGCTACCATTGAGCCACCATCTGGCGTTTGAATACAAGCTTTGGTAAAATCATGTGAAGCAATATCGAAAAAGCGTTCCCAGGTTTGAGCTGATGTAGAGAATAGAAAAAAGAAGAAGAAAAAGAGCAATAAGCAAACCCTTTTCACTAGCCGATAAGGCAGGAAAAGAGAGAGAGAAGTGATACTGTAGTTAGCTCTTATTTGCACTGTAATGGATGTTTTTGTCTTTGTCTATTACAAATATTCAGTTAATTAATTGCAAAAACAATAACGATAAAGGGCATTTGCCAAAAACAATATAAAAACTAATCATTTGTATATATTTGATAATCAATAATTATATCATTATAATTGATTTATTTTTGCCAATAATTACTTTTATAAAAGATGAAGAATAGTCAATTATTTGAAGTACTACAATCCCTGAATTTGAAAGAAAGGCGTTTGTTACTCAAATTCGTGCAATCTCCTTTCCATAATTCAAGAGCGGATGTTATCCGATTGTGTACCTATTTATTGAAAGAACTGGAGAACTCAACGCTAGGAAACTTAAGTAAAGAGTCTATTTTTCCACGAATCTATAAGAACGAAGTTTACAATGAGAAAAAATTCCGATACACAATGTCCTTTTTGTACAAAACCATTAAGGCTTTTCTGGCATATGAGGAGTTTTCATCTAATCCCGTAGAGGAACAGCTTTACCTAGCTAGGGTTTTAAAAAGAAAAGGACTATTAAAAATAGCGGAACAAGAATTAGAAAAATGTGATAAACAACTGAGTAAGCAATTATTTAGAAATATTGATTTTCATTTCATAGACTATCAGATTGGTTATGAAAAATTTAATGTTTTTAGTGTATACAAAAGAGAAAAACTTTCTAGTGTACCTAATGGCGGCGATAAATTGACCATTTATTTTATCGCAAATATTTTGCGACACAGTTGTTCTGCTCTGTCTTTAAAAATGGTATCTACGGATGAACATCAATCCGATCTTTTAGATGAAGTATTAATCTTAATTGAAAAAAATAATTATTTAGATATTCCAGCTATTGCGGTCTACTATCATACCTATAAAACTTTTACGGATAGCAATGCAGAATTTCATTTCAAAATGCTTAGAAATATAATTCAAGAACATCGTCCACTTTTTCCAAAGAAAGAATTAATCAATATCTATCTTTCTGCTACTAATTTTTGTATCCAACAAGCCAATATTGGAAAATCATCCTATATAAAAGAACTGTTCAGCTTATATCAAGAAGCACTCATTCATGGAATTTTTATAGAAAATAATATTCTCAATCGCTTCACTTACAAAAATATTGCAATGGCTGGTCTGATGCAAAAAGAGTTTGATTGGGTTGAAAATTTCATTTATCAATATGAAAAATATTTAGAGAAAAAATATCGTAAACAAACGGTTCAATTTAATCTTGCAAATTTATATTTTCATAAAACGGATTATCACAAAGCAATGGATTTGCTCATTGGTGTCACCTTTAATGATTTATTAAATGATCTTGCCGCACGTCGTATGTTATTAAAAATCTATTTCGAATTGAAAGAAATAGTGGCACTCAATTCACTACTAGCTAGTTTTAAAAATTTCATTTATCGACATAAAGAGTTAGGCTACCATAAGACCAATTATCTGAATCTCATCAAATTTACTAAGCGACTACTCAACTTGGCTCAATACGACGCAGCGGCCATCAAAAAACTCAAAAAAAACATTGAAGAAACAGGAGCTCTAGCAGAAAAAAATTGGCTACTCGAACAGATTGGAAAATATTGAAAATAGAAATCAGGTGCCCACGATTTTTAGGATCACGAGTACCTGATTTCTATTTAACTTACAATCGATTCACCACAAATCGTTTGGTAATCGTTCGTCGATTGACTACTTTAATGCTCATAAAATAAACACCACTTTTATAGTTTTCTAAATCAAAACGAAGCGCTTCATTTCCTACTTGATCTAAATCTCTACTCGCTAAGGGTTGACCCAATTGATTGAACACTTGAATATTTACAGCTTGACCTTCTAAGCTTTTTAGGTTGACAAATAATTCATCGCTTGCTGGATTTGGAAAAAGTAAAATAGCATTTACGTCAAGTTCAAAATCTATTAATTTACTTTCAGAATAACGAACCGTTCCATCTCTAGCAACTTGTTTTAAACGATAATAATTTGATCCAATCATCGGTGAGGCATCTACTTCTTGGTAAGTGATCATACTGTTGGTCGCTTGTACTAAAGCATTGGTTTCGATAATAGAAACAAAATCAATATCATTTGCAGAACGCTCTATTTCGAAGTAATCGCTTTCGATATTCGTCACCCAATTCAATAAAACTTCTCTTCCATTTTTCTGTGTAGCAAAATAAAGGTTCTCGACATTTGGATCGAGGATGATTCCTGTCGGAGCAGAAATATTGATGGTGTAATCTTCGACTTCTCCTTTATCAAAATTTTCGCAAGGATCGGCATAAGCTTCTTTTTTTGCAGCGACTCTCATTCGGGTAGTTGTAGTCGTAGTCACTACAGGAATATCAATATTTCCTATGATCGTTTTGTTTCCTCCTGTAGCTTGAAATAACAATTCTCCTGCGTCAGAAAAATCTCCATCTCCATTAATATCCATCCAAACAGACCAATACAGATCAGCGATATGACCGGCCCAACTTTTTCCTTCCGTTAAAGAAATCGGGTAGGTATTTCCTGCCACCAAATTAGCCGATAAATTGGTGAAATCGCTATAACCACAAATACTTCCACATTTCCCGGAAGGGTTATTAATATCTTCTAACACCACTCTTGCAATCCACTCCTCCCAAGGACGACTACTTTGGGAAGTGCAGTAGTCCGTAAGTTCAGAACAGTTATCCAATATCTCTTGTGCACTGTTACAGCCTGATAGGTTATCAGAAATAGATATATCTCCTTCAACTCCATTAGTTGATAAGACCGGATATAATGCACAACAATCTGAGAGTAAAGGATTGGAAGTAATCTCTAAATCCATAGGGTTATTTCCTAAACCACCAATACTTTGCACATTTTGAAGACCATCTAAAGAAGCTAAAACCTCATTCCCATCAATATTTAAAATTCTATTGACCTGCAACAAAGTAGAAAGTGCGGAAATATCTTTTAATTGATCATTCAAAGCGATGATTAAACTGTTGACAGTCATCAACCCATTTAATCCATCCAGATGCTCTATTTTGGGATTAACTACTATGAATACACTAACTAAATCTGTTTTATTGGTTTCCTTTATAGCATCAAAATTCTCTAAATTATTATTAAGCCCTATATATATCGATTCTTCTATTGTACTGAGCACTGATAATCCGTCTAAGTTTATA
>CAYTVR010000227.1:0-12107 GCA_964441245.1 uncultured Saprospiraceae bacterium
GGCATTCAAGGTTCGAGTCCTTGTAGGTCAACAAAAGAAAGAGCTGCTCATCTGAGTAGCTCTTTTTGTTTTACAAGGATGAGAAGTTTATCCCGAAGGAATGAAATGGAATCGGGAAGTCCTTGTAGGTCAACAAAAGAAAGATGAGTCAGTCCTAATTTTCTAGACTTATCCAAACAGACAAAAAAATCAGAACATTATAGATTTTAGCGTTTCAAGAGTCGTATTAGAACACTGATTTAACAGATTACTCAGATCGCGCAGATTTCTCGACTAATGCGCCCTTCGGTCGAGTGAAAATCAGCGTGATCTGAGTAATCCGTACGGACTGCCTGCCATTTTGAGTATTGGAATCATCAATCTAAAATCTAGTAACTACCTCAAAATCGTGAACCGTTCTACACCTATCTTTCCATCAACAGCAATTTCAATAAAATAAATTCCTTGTGCCCAGTCATTGGTTTGAATAGAAATAGCTGGACTATTTAATATTCCATGGTATACTGCTAATCCATTGGATGATCTAATGATAACTTTTGCATGATCTAAAGATTCCCGTTCTAATGCTAATTGGATATTAAACTGGTGCTCAGCTGGATTTGGAGAAATCTGGAAATTAAGCGCTTCTTGTTTTACATTGATTGTGTTAACTGGATTTTCTAAAGAAAGCAACAAAATTTTTGTAGTTCTTGCACTTAACATATCAGATGACAATTCCCAATTATCAAAACCGCCATCGCTATTAATGGTGATGCTTCCCATAGCTTGATTGCTATACAAATCTGTCACGTAATAAATACCAGCGGTTAAAGATGAAGCGCTTAGATCTAGAGATAGATTAGAGGTTTGTGTACCTAAATTCGAAACGACTACGATTCCTTCATCTTCATGAATTCGTGCAAAACTCAATATATTATTGGCACTATTGTCTATGCTTAAATAATTGCCTTTTCTTAGAGCTGCCTGTTCATTTCTGATGTGAATCAATTTTTTGTAATGATTTAAAATAGAATTCGGATCAGACTCCATAGTCGCTACATTATTAGCGATGTAATTAGAGCCAACATTAGTCCAAGGAGCAGTACTAGAAAATCCAGCATTGGCAGCATCGGACCATTGCATTGGGCGACGAATATTTTCATGATCTCCAGTTCCAGTCATGTTTATTTCTTCTCCATAATATATAAACGGAGTACCTGGTAAAGTCAGGTAGATCGAAGCAGCCAATTTCATTTTATTGGTATTGCTACCTATTTGATTATACACTCGATCTATATCGTGATTGGTTAAAAAAGTACCATACTGTAAAATGGGATAACTTGCTTGGACGGTTTGCATTTGTTGCTGAATGCTGGATGCATTACCATTGTTGACCGCATTGATAATGCCATATGCTAAATCAAAATCAAAACATACATCCAAACGATCATTTTGTACATACGGAATAATCGAGGAAGTACTAGACCACACTTCTCCAATGGAAAAAACATCAGGATTATTAGCTTTGAATACTTCATTAAATTCTTCTAATAAAGAAAAAGTAGCTGGTGTATTTTCTAAAGTAGTTCCGTCTTCAATCATATATTTAATGGCATCCAATCTAAAACCATCGACTCCTTTTTCTAACCAAAAAGTAGATACATTGAACATTTCATCTTTTACGGCTTGATGTTCATAATTCAAATCTGGCATTCCTCCCCAAAATAATCCATAGTAATAATCGCCTCCATTAGGATGCCAAACTCCTTGTCCCCAAGGACCTGAAAAACCAGGATTATTTTCTGACCAGATATACCAATCTCTAAAATCATTTTGATTGTTATTGGATTGAGTAAACCATGGATGTTGTTTAGAACTATGATTTAGTACTAAATCAATAATCACTTTTATGCCACGATCATGAGCCTCTTCTAATAATTCTTCAAAGTCAGCCATCGTACCATAGTCGGGTTCCGTTTTATAATAATCCGTCACATCGTAACCATGATAACTAGGAGACTCCATCATAGGCATTAACCATAAGGCCGTAATTCCAAGATCGGTATCTGTATTTGGATCACCATCATTCAGGTAATCTAATTTCTCTATAATTCCCTGAAAATCTCCAATACCATCTCCATCACTATCATTAAAACTTCTAACAAATAATTCATAAAATACCGCATCATTCCACCAGTAGGTATCATAATCTGTATATAGACTAGCGTCACATTCATCGCAGGAACTAAAGCAATAAGTGGGAGGATTTGCAACTCCATTGGATACGCTTACCGTTCTGTTATTGGTGCCATTGTTCCCCAAAACAGAACAGTCAGAAGGAATCACTTCTGCTGCTGATGTCTGATTTCCATTAATAAATAAATATTCATAATCCCCTGGTGGCAGGGTCAACTCAACTTCATAAGTCAAATCGCCATTGATGTCTTCTAGCGGAATTCCTGTTGCCTCCCAATTTTGAGGAAATCCAGCGGCTTCTTGAAAATTACCCATTACGTGAATGCCGTCTGGAGAAACGGTCTGTCCATTCATATTCACAGATAATTTGACACGACCTATACAGCCATTGAATGGTACGGGGGGTAAAATAAGATCCACGAGACTGACATCTATCGCTCTATTATTCGTATTTCCAACAGAGCATTCTCCTGGAGGACTTTCATCACTTCCCCAAGCATTTCCATTGATGAATTTATACTCATAATTCCCTGCAGGAATTTCAACAGTAATCGAATAGATTTGATCCCCATTAGGATTGTTTAGAATGGTAGAACCTGGATTCCAATTGTCACCTAATCCTGCTGCTGATTGAAAATTCCCAGCAATATGAATTCCATTAGAGGAGATTGCCTCATTACTCATATCCACTTGAAAGGTCACTTGTACATTTTGCGCTTGAATAGGATTTAGGCTAATGAAAAATGCTGAAATGAGGAGAAGTCTAAAATAGATTAAGTTGTTCATTAAAATTTTTATTTCAATATTAATTGATTTTTTTGTCTTTTAGAATAAGAAGGATAAGCTGTAATAGGTTTGTAATATAACAGAAAATATTTCTTGTCTTCTAACTGTCCATTTAAGATGAAAATATTGAAATTTAGAAATTGGTTCTCCTAGGTTAAATTTAAACGAAGTTTGACCATCAGTTGGATTGGGAATGTTTTGTTCAAAGTCATTGATAACATTGGAGTTGACAGGGAATTCCATCTAAGGCAACGATTTAATTTTATTTATTATTTTCAATAAAATACATAGCGATTTTGCCTTTGCCTTTCGCGTCTAAATCGCCGCGAGGAGTAAATTTAAAACCACTGTGTTTTTGTAAATTTTGATAAGTGGATTCGCTGATGTTTACTTTCCCGGTTTCACTCGAACTTTCCATTCTACTGGCTATGTTTACCGTGTCTCCCCAAATATCATATTGGAATTTTTTGGTGCCCACCACACCTGCGACTACAGAACCGCTGTTGATACCAATTCGGGTATTAAATTTAGCTAAGTGATGTTGTTTGTTCTCTTCGGTTTTTTTGACGAAGGTCATCATTTCTAAGGCTGCCTGACAAATTTTTATCGCGTGATCTTCTGTCAGAAAAGGGAGCCCCGCTGCACACATGTAGGAATCACCAATCGTTTTAATTTTCTCCAAGTCATATTTGTCTATGATCTCATCAAATTTTGAAAAATAATAATCAATACTTTTGACCAATACTTCTGGATCAAGATTTTGAGATTGTTCTGTAAAGCCTTGAAAGTCGGTGAACAAAACGGAAACCTGTTCAAACTGTTTAGCTTTAACGGTACCGTTTTCTTTTAATTCCTTGGCTGTTTCTTCGGGGAGTATATTTTTTAATAAATCGTCAGAACGTTTCTTTTCAAAAGCAATGATCTCGTTGGTTTTCTTCATAAATTGGTTTCGCTTAAACAACGAAAGTGCTAGCAGTCCGATTAAAAATAGGGCCACACCAATTCCCATAACAAAGTAACGTTGAATTTTCTTTTCTTGGTTGAGCAGATCGACTTCTATCTGTTTTTGGGATACTTCGTAATCCGTTCGGACGTTAGCCATTTTTTGAACATTGTGAATGCTATTGATGCTATCCCGATATACGATATGGTCTTTGTAAAAAGCAAAGGATTTTTTGATGTTTCCATGTTGCTCAAAAATGGTAGATAGTTTTAAATTTGAATCGCTAATCTGTTCTTTCAAGCCATATTGCTGCGCCAATTTCAAACTTTGCAAAGCGTAATCTAATGATTTATCTTTTTCTCCTTTGCTTAGATACACATCAGACATGGCGTTTAGATAGACACATATTGGATAATAATCTTCCAATTTTTTCAACACATCAATAGCGTGGTTTAAGTTTTTTTCGGCTTGTTCATGATCGCCTTTTTCAGCATAGACCAGCCCAACATTTCCCATGTTATATGCTTCGCCAAGTTCGTAATTTAATGCTTTGAAAATTTTACCAGAAGCGTTAAAAAAATAAAGAGCTGAATCTAATTTATTTTGGTTTAAATATTCGTCACCTAGGTTCAATTGGGCGGAAGCCAAATTAATAGAATCTCCTTCGTTTTGCATTAAGTCCAATGCTTCCTTATAATATTTGACAGAGGTCTGGTTGTCGCCCATGATCGAGTATACATCAGCAATGGAAATATTTATGGAAGCCTCTTCTGATTTGAAATTATTGTTTGAGGCTATTTTAGCTGCAGCAAAATAACTTTCTAAAGCTTCTGTTAAATCACTTTTTAAACGAAGCGCATTTCCTTTTTGTAAGTAGCCTGAAAACTCATAAGCAATGGAGTCAGTACTTTTCGCTTTGACAATCAATTGTTGGCTATAGGTTAGTTTTTTTTCGGTATTGGTTTCAAGCTGAGATAAACTTTCTAAAATTTTTAGCTCAGCTTTTTTATCATAATCCTTATTTTTATAGACAATTTCTAAACTATCACTTAGTTTTTGATCTTGGGCAAAAAGTGAATAACAAAAGCAAAAACAAAAGATGGTGAGGTAAGATTTTGACAAAATATATTTGGATGAATTAGGTTTTATTTATGACTGAGTGGCTTGGGTTTAGTTGGTCCTTCTAATTTGGATTTTTGGATCAACATAATAAGGACCAAAACGTAGGCCATTTCTTTCTGCATAAAAATTGATGTTGTATTTCACTTCTATGTCTTGATTGGGTCGTGCTTTATCAATTTGTATTTCATAGTCTCGATAGGGTAAATTACCTGGATTTGGTGGGATGGTTAATTTAAAATAATTAGAATCTGCCACCCAAAGAGCGCCTCCAACAATGGATATCGCATCAAAAAGAAGGATATCATTGGTAGAGTTATTTGATTCGAGCTCCCAACTAATTTTATCATTAAGGTTGACTACGGTCGTGAACTCTTCGTTTGTTATACCACTTGATTGTTGCCCTACGGTTACCATAGAGCTCGCTTCACTTCCTGGAGGCAAAGCTAGAAGACCATCAAAATCGACAGTAAGCGGAATGGTGATTTCTTGAGGGGTTGGGTCAGGTTCATTATCATCTTTACCGCAGGATAAAACAATCAGAATAGGTAGAATGAAAATGAATTTTAATGTTTTCATAATGAGGTCTTTTTTGATTCGTTTAGACAACGAGGGAATATAAGGAATTATTTGTCAACCATACATTTTTTTTAAAAAGCTTTATCGACACGATGAATCCTTTTTCATTCAATTATACGTATGAATGCCTTGTGCTAGATTTGATTAAAATTGATATTCAAAAATGGATTCTGAAAATTGAGTGATTATCTGCCGTACAAAAGAGGACGCAACGGGAATTTTGATCAGATGAGAAGGAGGTTTTTAAATTGGCTTTTCTTTCAATAATCTAGAATATGTGAATGGAAATGAATGGTATTTAGGTGAGGTTTTAGAAACGGTCCCGTGTGTGTAGCGTAGCACTAGCGGGTGGTCTATCCGCTATTGAGATTACGCTTTTTCTCGGTATCATTTTTACATTCTAGAAGCTATAAATTTTTATATAAAAATTTATGTAGGGTAGTGGGTTTGGTTTATAAATGCTATGAACATATACACATTATTGTATGCCGTAATTTTTACATTCCATAGTTGTCAACATTTAAGAAAAACATCCCTCCTTGATAACCTCCTGTCACTATATTCCTTCCATTCTCTAACTTAATTATGTTTTGCCCTCTAAATGTTTTATCATCGAGATAGTATTTTGCATTGATCTCATTTCCTTCTAAGTCTACATAAATAAGCATATGATTCTCCTCTGCGTATCCAGTTAACACAAATGTCCCATCTGCATTTTCTTTTATTGATTGCCCATTATTCAGATATTCTAGATTTCCTACTTTACTTTCCCATATTAAATCGCCTTCTATATCTACTTTTATTAAAAGTACAGCTTGAGAATCGATAACATTTGTGCCTCCAGTAGTATGGGTGAAATGTCCAACTGATAGAAGATCACCATCACTCAACTGTATAGTACTTCTTCCATGTGAAATCCTAGAGCCAAAACTTTTTTTCTTAAGAAGATTTAGGTCTTCATCATACCAGCTAAGTTGAATTGCCTCACCATTTGTACTCGTAATTAGTATCCTACCATCTTCTAATATTAACATACCATTCGGAGAATCGTAGCTTGATGATTCTTTTATTTCAAATAGAATTTCTTCTCCAGATTCATCTATTTTTAAAAAGACCAAATTACCATCCTGAAGTCCACTTACAAGTATTTCTCCATTTGATAATTCTGATATGTTATAACCTGTAATATCTTCTTCGTTAGGATGATAATTATTTTCCCACAAAATATTTCCATCAGCACTTATTTTCGTTACCGCAAGTATTCTGTTTTGTAAACCATCTTCCCCAAGAGTATATCCAACTGCATAAATATTTTGATTCAAATCCTCACATAATCCCACCCCAGCACCATACTGATTATTAAATACCGTCCTGTAATAAATAATTTCACCACTGGTATCTGTTTTAGCTAACGTAATCTTCCTTTTACTAAAGCTTGAACTTGCACTACCAACCATAACGACATTACCATCACCAGAAAGAATAGTTGACCTATTCCACGACCCAACAAATAATTCGTCTAGAACAGTATAGCCAAATTCATCTACACTTGAAGTAATAACAGGATCAATTTCCGATGCAGGAGTATATGTTGGTGTCGATATTTCTGGTGATTTTTCTTCTTTATTACATGCAATAAAAAGAAAACAAAGAGTAATCGAATACAATATTTTTTTCATATCTGGGTTAATTTTATTTGTTTGAACAAATAAGAAGAGACTGATACTTTGTAAGTTAATTGTTTGCTATGTAATTCTACTCTAAAATAGGAAAATATAATTGTTTTTTTAGTTAACTAGATTTATTTGATTTTTGTAATTAATTTTATTTCTTTAGACTTGAGGAGTTCCTATATTTTTTATGGCATGCAACTATGGGATTCATCTAATTTTCCATAAGATCATAAAAAAGCCTTGGACAAGTTTTCTTATTTGAAACTTGTCCAAGGCTTTTCTAGTTTTCACGGCTTACAATTTTATTATAAAGCTCATTTATTAGTGAACCATTATTTTACCACTGGCTTGCCAAACATTATTACTCTTGATTGTAAAGAAATACATACCTGTTTCTAAATTCCCTCGATCTAACCAAATTTTATTACCATAATTTTCAATGGTTCTAACTTGTCGGCCATTCATGTCAAAAAGGTTAAGTTCTAAGAGATCATTTAGATTGTTATTGTTTTCTAGTATGATCCAAGCTCCCTGTTGCATTGGGTTAGGCATGACACTAAGTTGCATTTCGGGTTGAGCTAGGGCTACACTTCCACTGACCAAATCAATTAATCGATTGACGCTATGAAAAGTGGTGTTGGTAATTATTGGCTCATTGAAATCGAAATAAATACCTGCATCATTTTCAATCAAAGTGCCATCTGGTAAATTATTCTTTTGACTGATTTTAAAACTTACAAAACCTTGCGAAGCGGCTAAATTAGTGGTGCTGTCTGGTAGTTCAATATTATAAAAATTAAAAACAATTTCTCTTTCGCCTCCTTCTCCAAATCGCCATTCATAAGGATGACTCGAAGGACCTGGAACTATACTTGCGGGATCTAAATGCTCAGATAATACGTCTCGAATAACTACTCGAAAAGCGGTATCAGTTCCTGTATTTTGAAAACGAATGGTATATTGAATATCTGTATTTGGAAGAATCGAATGATCTTCTCCTAATCCTGATGGGATCGCTAATTTATCATTTGGATCAAAAGAACCAACGACGACAGGACAATGAATTAAGGTGAGTGGGTCACCACTATATTGAGGCAGTTCGTTGTAAGATGTAAGATTATCATTAGGGCAATCATTAGCTCCTAAAGTGATAATCATTGGTCCGGGTGCATTAGGTTCTTGTTGAGTAACTAGATGATAGGTCGCGCCATTGATGGGTAGCGCATTCATGTTGATACTTTCATCCGTATCGAGGTTGTAATTATCTCCTCCTAGCAATACGGCATCTTCAATAATGATGTATTCTAATGATGCTAGCATCGGATCTGTTCCAACATTTTTAATGTTATAGTAAATGCTATCATTTTCACAGTAGTAGTCTGCCTGTAATAATGCACCAGTCCAATCCGCTCCATCTTGAGGGCAGAGAGTATCTGGGAATACATTAATCTGTGTGCAGAGCACATCCCCTAACATTACAGAGTCACAATCTACTGAAACAGAAATATGGAAACTACCGCATTCATTATAATCGATGTCACCAAGATCAAAAGTAAGCATTTGACCATCAATTTGAGTTGGGGTAATACTAGCATTATCATAAGTTAGATAATCATCTAAGATCACTTCAATGGATGCATCATCCGCAATAATCGTCCCATTATTGCAATAGTCTAGGTAGAGTGTAGCAGGTTCGCAGGGACGAAAATTAGAGTTGCTAACTTGGACTTCCATGTAAGGACAATTGCTTAATGTGTTGATTGGAAAATCAACTTGAACGGTATCTAAATAATTAACGCTTACTGCTATATCATTTTCACAAGGTGACCAATAATTACTTGGAGGGATAACAGATACTACGTAATCTACAGGTATATTTATTTCTGCTTGAACTAGTATTTTATAATTACCAAACTCATCTGTATTGGCAAAATAATTTAGGGAATCATTCACCGCTTGCACCTTCCAGTTTTTTAAATTGAGTTCATCAATATTAGTACAATCAAAATCAAAATCATGAAAAATATTTCCTTCTATAGCGCCTCCTTTTGTAAGGCCTAATGTGTCTGTTCTCATGATTAGTGTAGCCAATGCACCACCATTTGAAAGGGATCGAAATCCTCCTATTAGATAATTTCCTGTAGGAGTTAAAACGATGTCATTTAGTTGCGTTTCTTCATTTTCTTTTTCAATTATTCGTTCCCATAAAGGAATTCCTGATGGGGTCAACTTCGCGATAAGACCATCTTTTTGACCATCCACATCTGGAACGAGTCGACCTACAGCCACCAAATTATTTTGACTATCTTCTATAATGCTACGACCTTGAGTTTCACTTGTGGCGAAAGCATAATCTTGTCGCCAAAGTTCATTACCTTCACTATCAATTTTTTGTACAAAAAGATCTTGCTGCGCATTGTTACCAGTAATAACAAATTCGTTATTGGCAATTGGAATAATATCTAAGGCAACATCTCCTACTGTATTCAGATTGGTTTCTGAAATGATTGCTCCATTTCCATCTATTTTCATCAACCAAACTGTTGAGACTCCATCTACTTCGTTATTCTTTAACACCCAAAAATCTCCATTTGCATCAAGGATAATTTTAACGGGTGTATCGTTTCCTACGGCATTAAAAGTTTGTGACCAAATCGGTTCTCCATCTGTATCAGATTTTACTAAAATGATTTCAAACGCTTTATTACTATCAAGCAAAATTTCAGATTTGACTGCCCCTAATGAAATATAATTTCCATCTAAAGTCAACTTTAAGTCTGCGCCAATAACAATATTAACAGCATCTTGAAAAACAGGTTTTAACCAAACTTTCGTGGTAGGTAAATCATCCGGATTCTCTCCAAAATATTTTACAAGAAAAAGGTCTTTATTGTCTACATCAGGCTCATATCTCTCCGTTAAATATAAAATGCTATCAGAAGCCAGACTTAACATCGCTGTAGGAAGATGTCCAAAATCACTTTGATTTCCTGATGGATTTATACCACTTTGCCAGCTAAGCAATTCATTAGCATTAACTTTAAGTAGAGCTGGAACCTGTAATCCTTCTTCAGGGTACAATGTTACTCCAAAGGTTTCTCCATCTATATAATCTCCAAATTCGATAAGATCATTTCTACGTATCTCCTCAGGATTTGTTTGAGCAGCGCCATAAAAGACTCGTCCCCAGCCTTGACCAAAAAGATCCACATTGCTGGTCAGCAAAAAAAAGCAGGAAATCGTAATTATTCTAATGATGTTCTTCATAGGTATATTTTTTAGACTATAACAGTTTTTCAATATCGATACTCCAAAGATCGAACAAAACCAAGGGCTATTCAAGATCAAATATCGGCATTTATAGAAATAATTATTAATTTAAAATTGTTAACTACCTGATTATCTGTTATTTATTTTTATATTTAGTAGAAATAAAACAATATGATTACTACTTCTTTACTTTATATTCTTCTAGAAAAGTTACAAAAAGAAGAGATAAGGCAAATAAAAAAATTTATTCGATCCTCCTTTGTCACTCACAGAATTGATTTGGGAGAAATGTTTAACTGTTTAGCGAAATATATTTATGAAGGGAAACCATTGCCTTCTAAGAAGATTCTATTTGAAAATACGTTTAAAGAAGCACCCTTTAATGATCAGAAACTTAGAAATACCATGAGTGATTTACATGCTTTGATTGAGCAGTATTTGATGATAAAAAGCATGCAAAAAAATGAAATAGGTAGTCTACTCGCTCTATCGGCTTTGTATAGACAACGGAATCTAGACAAACATTTTCAACGGACCATTCGTAAAGTCAGAAATAAACAAGAATCTAAAGTGCTTAGAAATCTTGATTTTTACCAAGACTTCTTGCAGTACCAAAGAGAAACGGTCCTTTTTCAAACCACGAATCAAAGAGCTGGCAATTTGAATCTTCAAGAAATTGGGGATACCATGGATGTTTTATATTTATCTCAAAAATTACGTCATGCTTGTACTCAGCTTTCTCATCGAGCTGTTTTTCAAACCGATTATCAATTTGGATTACTTAAAGAATGGATCGATGTTTTAGAGGACAGTACTTATCTCCATATTCCAGCGGTTGCTTTATATTATTATTGTTATCGATTTTTGACGGAAGCCTATAGTCAGGTTTATTTTCGAAAATTCCGTAGCGAATTGTCCCAATATCATAGTCATTTTCCCAAAGAAGAATTGAAAGACCTGTATCGCGCAGCTATTAATTTTTGTATTCGAAAATTGAATGAAGGGAGTCTTGAATTTACTCGAGAAGGTTGGGAATTATTTCAAGAAGGATTAGCTAGTGATATTTTATTAGAGAATAATCAGCTGTCTCGTTTTACTTTTGATAATGTGGTTGGTTTTGGTCTGCGATTAAAGGAGTATGTTCCTGTTAAACTATTTATTGAAAATTACAAGAAAAAATTATCCACAGCTTACCGAGAAAATACGGTTTACTTCAATCTAGCTCGTTTAGAATATGAGCAAAAACATTTTAATAAAGCTTTGCATTATCTCCATTTATTCGATGCCAAAGATTTAGTCCATCAGCTGATCATAAAAACTTTGCTGTTAAAAATATATTATGAAACAGAGGAGTTTTCCATATTAGAATCTCATTTGGATAGTTTTCGATTGTTTATTAGGCGGCGAGAGGTCAGTGATTACCATCAGAAAAATTATCAAAATATTATTTTTTATACTCGAAAACTAATTGGCTTACAGCCTTATAATAAAGCAGAGCGTAAAAAATTAATCGAAGCTATTGAGCAAGAAGAAGTCTTGACTGAAAGGAATTGGTTATTAGA
>CAYTVR010000228.1:0-12054 GCA_964441245.1 uncultured Saprospiraceae bacterium
ATTTCAAAAATCAAAGAAGGGCAAAAAGTAGATATTCATTTTTCAATATTGCCAGGTCAAACATTTAAAGGCCGCGTGAGTGAAGTGTCTTATAGTTCAAGTGAAGCAGCTACTTATCCAGTCATTTTGAAAATTACAAAACCATCGGCTGATATTCGCCCAGGTATGGCCGCAGAAGCTACCTTTTCTTTTGGAAAGCAAAATGAACCACAGAGATTATTGGCTCCTGCAAAAGCGGTTGGTGAAGGACCAGATGGACATTTTGTTTTTCAGGTGAAAAAAGAAGGAGATCATTCTATGATTAAAAAAACGAAAATAGAAGTGGGGGCATTTATGAAAAATGGATTTGAAATTAAAAGCGGTTTAAAAGAAGGTGACTTAGTGGCTACTGCAGGACTGTCTACATTACTGGATGGAATTAAAGTAAAACTAATGGAAAATTGAGTAAGAGCATTTGATGTTGCTTTTGATTTAAATCTAAAATTATAACTCTACTTAAAACCAAAGATAATGAATCTTACTAAAATAGCCATTGAAAATAATCGCGTTACCATCATGTTATTGTTGGTGGTAATGGGGATGGGGACTGTTGCTTATCAAAATCTTTCCAGAGATGCCATGCCTCCATACACAGTACGTATTTGTAATGTTGTAACTCAGTTCCCTGGAGCATCTCCAGAACGTGTGGAGGAATTGATTACAGATAAAATTGAAAAAGTTGCTCAAGAATTATCTCAATTGAAAACCGTTTCTAGTGAATCTCGAACAGGTGTGTCTATTGTAAAAATAGAATTAACGGCAGATATAGAAAAAAAAGATTTACAACCCATCTGGGATTTGCTCAGAAGAAAAATTGATGGGATTCGAAATGATTTGCCTGACGGAATTTACGGACCAACAGTTAAAGATGATGGCCTTGGAGACGTTTATGGTATCATGCTTGGATTGGAAGGAGACGGATTTTCTTTTTACGAATTAAAGCAATTCGCGGATGATATTCGCGATGATTTAGTTAAACTAAAAGATGCCTCAGAAGTAGTTATTGGTGGAGTCCAAGATGAACAGGTTTATGTTGAATTTGACAACGCCACTTTAGCTGAAGTAGGATTGACTCCTGCAAAATTGCAAAATATTATAAGTACGACGAATATCGTTTTTTCTGGTGGACAAGTTAGTTTAGAAGATGAAAGGATTGTTCTGGAACCTACAGGGAATTTTGAAGATGTTAATGACTTGAAAAAGATTTTGATTCCTGTTGGAAGAACGGGAACATCCATTGAGTTAGGCGATATCACTAAAGTGACACGTGCTTATAAAACGCCTACAGATAACGGAGTGAAAGTCAGTGGGAATGACGGATTGTCTCTTTCCATTTCTTTAAAAGAAGGAGCCAATTTGATCCGACTTGGAGAAATTGTTGATCAAAAAGTAATAAAATACAACAACACACTTCCGCATGGAATCAAAGTGACTCGTACGGCCTCTCAAGATGCTTATGTGGACAATAAAGTGAAAAGTTTTGTAACGAATGTGATTCAATCAATTGCGATTGTATTGGCGGTGATGTTGATGTTCTTGGGCTTAAGAACTGGTCTAGTTGTATCTAGTTTGATTCCGATGACAATGGTAGCTACTTTATTGATGATGAGCGTAATGGGGATTAGTTTAAATCAAGTTTCCTTAGCAGCTTTGATTATGGCCTTAGGTATGTTGGTGGACAATGCTATTGTCGTTTCTGAATCGATTATGGTGAAAATGGAAGAGGGCGTACCCGCCAAAAAAGCTGCCATTGATTCCAGTAAAGAATTGATTGTTTCTCTACTCATTTCATCATTGACAACATCTGCGGCATTTTTAGCTTTCTTTTTAGCTGAAAATACGATGGGGGAAATCATGGGGGATTTATTTAGTGTCATCACCATTGCTTTATTGTGTTCTTGGATAATTTCCATGACTATTGTGACCATGCTTGCGGTAGCTTTCATTAGAGTGAAAGTGAAAAATAAAAATGTGGAGGATGAAGCTGATCAGCCTAAGAGGAAGAGCATTTTTGATTTCCTAATGGTATACTATGAAAAAGTATTGAGAATGGCGATTAAACGACCACTCCTTTTTATTGGAGTTATTATTCTGATGTTTTTTAGTTCTTTGACTTTATTTCCAAAATTGCCTTTTATCTTTTTCCCAGATAGTGATCGAAACTTGGTGACGCTAGATCTCAATTTACCTTTAGGTACTAAAATTGAAAAGACTGCCGAGGTTGTTGGAAAAATTGAATCATTTATTAGAAAAGAATTGCAGACCAATGAAAATAGAGTTGATGGAATTGTAAATTGGACTTCTTTTATTGGTGATGGTCCTGTTTCTTATGACTTAGGATATACACAAGGGGAAGGCAATGCAGGATATGCACATATGTTATTGAACACGAATACTTTCTTATCGAATGAACATGTTATCCAAGCATTAAATAAATACTGTTTTGAAAATTTTCCTGATGCAGAAATTAATGTAGCCTTACTTGCTGGTGGTGGTGGTGGCGGTGCAGATGTTGAAATCAGAGTTTCCGGTGATGATCCAGAACAACTGTATCGTATTTCGAATCGACTTAAGCATGAGTTAAATGGCTATACCAGTACACAAAATATTAAAGACGACTGGGGACCAAAAATTAAAAAATTCATTATTGATATCGATCAAGAAAAAGCCAACCGAGCTGGGATCACTAATCAAGATATTGCAATTTCTATGCAGACCGCTTTGAATGGTTTCAATGCGGGTGACTTTAGAGATGGAGAGGACAATATTCCGATTATGATGAGAAGTCGAGGTAGTTTAGACTTAGATGCTGAACAACTAAATGGCTTAAATATATTTGCCCAAAAAAGTGGTAAAAGTGTACCATTGGTTCAGGTAGCGACTTTGATTCCTGATTGGCAATATGCTAAAATAAAAAGACGTGATTTGTATCGAACGATGTCGATTAGTTGTGATACTAAAGAAGGATATACCGCTTCGGATATTACGAAAAAGCTGTCTCCGTTTTTGGAAAAAGATGTCGTAGATTGGCCAGAAGGTTATACTTATGAATTAGGTGGAGAATCAGAAAGTAGTGCAGAATCCATGGGAGCAGTAGCTGCTAAATTACCCTTGGCTGGCTTTATCATTATTTTATTATTGATCGGTCAATTCAATTCATTTAGAAAAACCTTTATCGTTTTAGCAACTATTCCACTCGGTTTGATAGGCGTTATTTTAGGTCTATATGTATTTAAATCATTTTTTGGATTCATGGCCTTTCTAGGTGTTATTTCTTTAGCTGGAATTGTCATCAATAATGCCATTGTATTGTTGGATAGAATAAAGATTGAAGAAGAAGACTTTAAGCGTGAACCAAAAGACGCGATTATCGCTGCAGCACTCCAACGTTTTCGGCCTATTTTATTGACCACTTTTACGACCACTTTGGGCTTGATTCCACTTTATTTAGGTGGAGGCCTGATGTGGGAGCCGATGGCAATTTCAATAATGGTAGGCTTGTTGTTTGCAACTGTAATTACACTGTTATTTGTTCCCTCGATGTACAAATTACTCTACAGGGTTAAGGCCTAGAATTTAGTGATTCACGAAATTGGAATTATTCTAGTTTCGTGAATCACTTACCGTTTTCCTTAGACGTTTTGCCTTAATTTAATGATTATTCATTTCACAGAAATATTCGTCTTAATCAGTTTTTTATAACTGATCTCACTGAGAAAAATTGCTTTCTCTGTATACTAATTCTTCGCATTGAACGAATTGTATTCGGACCTCACTAGATCTTATTGTAAAAATTAACCATTGCATTTCAATGAAATTTGTCCATTGAAATGACTCAATCATTTTGTTTATAAATCTTTCATTTAAACCTTTAAAATATGAAAAACATATTTCTCACCAGTCTATTGATTTCAGTTGTACTGCTGATATCATGTTCATCTCCAAACGGAGAAAGTAGCAAAAAGTACGATACAAGAGCCATTAAAAGTCTTGATCGATTAACGGAAGCAATTGGAAAACTAGAGTCTTGTAGCTATACGTTAAATACAATGGTCTTTAAAAACAATGAAACGGCTCATGCTTTTGAACATGACGCTTATATGCGTGGTCCTGACAAAATGCATCTACATTCCAATGGAAAAAAAGGGCGAAGAAGTTATTGGTATAATGGAAAAGAAATGTCTTATTATTCCTTCGAAAAAAACACCTTTGATACGTTTGATGCACCTAACAATATTGTAGAGACTATAGATCTTGTCAATAAGGAATATGGTATAGATTTTCCAGCTGGTGATTTTTTCTTTCCTACTTTGGCAGATGATATTATTACCCATTATAATCACGTACTCTTATTGGAGGACGAAGTGATTGACGGGGTAAATTGTGTAGGAATACTCGCTTCTAAAGAAAAAGAGTCAGTTCATATTTGGATTGAAAAAATAACTAATCTACCCGTTAAAATGGTGCTCGAAAATTCCAGTGCTTCAATCAATTACTATGAAGCAGCTTTTTCCAATTGGAAATTAAATCCAGTATTGCCTGATGAATTATTCGAATTTAGTCCACCAGAAAATGCTTTAAAATCAAAATTACAAGCTAATCTTTAAAATAATAAATCATGAAAAAGTATCAATATATCATTCTTTCTTTTTTGTTAGTTTCTTTTTTTTCAATTGATGAAGCCTCCGCACAACGTATGCGGCATGGAGATGGTAGTAGTCATTTTAGTAAACGTTCTGGCAGTCGATCCATTAATGGTGGTGCTAGATTTTCTAAAAATAGACCACAAACTCGTGAATACAATAAGTCCAAAAAGAAAACAAAAAACACCAATAATTCGACGCATAAAAATACGAATGTTTCGGATAACTCGATACGTAATAATACCAACATTTCTAATAACTCCAATAACACGACCATAAAAGGAGGTAATAAAACAGTAGTTAATAATAGTTATAACAATACAAATGTAAACGTTAGTGTCAATAACTCATACCATGTTAGTACCGTACATGCGACAACTTATTACAATGGTTATCGAGGTTATACTCCATATTATTATCATCCTTATACACCATTTTATTATGGGACTTATTATCATCCATATGGATTTGTATTGACGACAATGTATGCGACAGCGGTCATCGTTCACTATAACAATAAACCATATTATTATAATAGTGGAGTCTATTATATCAAGGTCAATGGAACATATACTGTGGTGACTCCTCCAACAAATATTGTTGTAAAAACTTTACCAGAAGGAATGGAGAAAGTCACATTAAATGGGACTGATTATTATTATTTTGGTGGAGTATTTTATGTAAAATCTAAAGACAGTTACAAGGTAATTAAAGCTCCAGATGGTGCGGTTATTACTAACATTCCTGAAGGAGGTAAAGAAGTTGAAATGGATGGTAAAAAATATGTTGTTTATAATGATACTTATTACCAACCCTTGAGTCAAAAAGGGAAAAATAAGTATCAAGTAGTTACGGTTACCACAACACCAAATTCTGGAGCTTCTGATCCTGCAGCAGTTGAGAAAACAAATTGATGAAAATTATTGGCGTTTAATTTGGCTTTAAATTTTGAATATACATAGGAATTTAGATTAGAGCATGTTTAAAATTTGTTTTAGGTTGAAAACTAATAGTTTATGGTTCTGACGAAGTAAAAAATAATGCGTTTAGCAAGCTAAGCAAGTTCTTTTTTAAGAAAGTGGGTTCATAAAGTATTGATTTTCAGTCAATAGAAATTTAAACATGCTCTTAACATGTTTATTGCCTGTTATAGATTATGAGTAAAAGCATTTTATATTTAATATAAAAAATTTTTACTCAGTTAAAATTTTCTTGCGTAGTTTATTTGACGATTTTCGAACTAGAGGTGCGATAGTCTATCAGACTATTACGAATAAATTGAAGAGAAAAAGATACCGTCAGTAATTGATAAATAATTTGGTCAAGCTACTTGATAAGCATTGAATAATTTTCTAACTAGATCACTTTAAAATAAATTGACTTGGAGGACCGGTATGTGTTAAATAAAGCTTGTGCATGGTCCTCGTACAAGCTACATATAGCATCTGCTGATCTGGAGCAGATTGATAGTTTTTGTCTGTGCAATAAGGTACAATAACTTGATCAAATTCCAATCCTTTTGCCAAATGTGCAGTAGTAATAACAATGCCACTTCCAAAGGACACACTGACAGCATTTAAAATGTTAATTTGGAATAGTGTGCTTAGCGATTCATAAAGAGTGTCAGCCTGTTTTTGTGTTTTGGTAATAATACCTAAAGAGTTAAATTTACTGGTATTGAAATCAACAATTAAATTTTTAATTTCTTCCAGTTCCTTATCCTTGTTTTTGCACGCAATAATAAGTGGTTCGTCTCCGTGACGGGCTAAGGCTTCAACATTCACATGCTGGCTAATCCGTTTAGTGAATTGAGTGATTTCATAAGTTGATCGATAGCTTTTAAGCATGGTCATGGACGTAGCACCAGGGAATATTTTTTCAATAGTGTCTAAATTAGAAGAGCTAAAAGGATTGACGGATTGGTTGATATCACCTAAAATGGTTTTTTTACAGGAATACAATTTACTTAACACTCGGTATTGAACAACAGAATAATCTTGCATTTCATCAATGACCAAGTGTTTTACTTTTTTGTTTTGTTGGAGACCTTCCAATTTCATTTTGAAGTATAAAAATGCATAAACGTCACTCCATTCATACTTACTTCCTTTTTTCAGTTTCAATAATTCAGGTCTTCCCAGCCACTCATAAAAGCCTTTATATAAAACTCTCGGGTTATAAGATGGGAACATTTTGCGAATAGTGGTATGTAATGCTGTTCGATCTTTATATTGAATTTCCACTTTATAGAATCGAAAAATGTTTTCGACAATTTCTCGGACTACTTCGTTAAATCTTTTTAAAAGCGGCATTCTGTTGTATTTCTCAAATGTTTCGTTGATAAACCATGCAGGAACGAGTTTGCCTTTAACGTAAATGTCTGTAATTTTAAATCCATCATTTTGCAACCAAATATAGTATTCATCGATTTTTTTCAGTAATTCTGGAGATGATTTAAACTGAATTCGTTCTATCAATTTTTCGTCATTCTTTTCAAGCAATTGGGTAACCTGCTCAAAAAAAGTTTGAAACTTTATTTGATAATCTAATAATTCATCAGCTACTTCTTCAACACTGGTTTCTGCAACGGACTCTTCTCCTAATTCGGGTAATACGTTTGAGATATAACTGGCAAATACTTTATTAGGAGAGATAATCAAAATATCTTCCGATGTGATTGTTTCCTTAAATCGATATAATAAAAAAGCGATTCGGTGCAAGGCGATTGATGTTTTCCCTGAACCTGCAACACCTTGGATGATCAGATGTCGAGCATCTTCATTTCGAATGATGGCATTTTGCTCTTTTTGAATCGTAGCAACAATGTTTTTCATTTTTGAAGAAGATGCTTGGTTAAGTTCCTTTTGTAGCATTTCATCGTGAATGGTGATATCGGTATCCAACATATATTCCATCACACCATTGCGAATCTTGAATTGCCTTTTGAGTAAAATCTGACCTTCAATTTTCTTTTCCTGAACTTCGTAAAATGATTCTCCTAATTCAAAGTCATAAAATAAACCTGAGATGGGTGCTCTCCAATCATAGACTAAGTTTTTTTTGCTTTCAGTGTCCTGAAAATTATGTACTCCAATGTATATGTTTTTTTCAGTGGGTTCACTTTGCGCTAAAAAATCAATTCTCCCAAAAAATGCCGTATCCTTTAGGCGGATCAAGTTTTTTCTATTTTCAACGCTGTGATTTCCTTGTAAAGAATAATTGCGAATCACTTCACGCATCGCGTTTTTTTCAAGAAAATCCATGTCTCGCTTATGATCTTGCATGTGTTTGTGCATCTCCGCGATTTCTTCACTTTTTCCTTGTATCCTTTCATTTATCTCCACAAGTTTGAGGTCAACTTTTTTTAATAATTCGGATAGGTAATTTTGTTCTTTTTTTTCTTCTGACATACTTTTAAATATTCAGTGACAATTGAAGAAGAGAATACTTGAGTGATTAATAGCCCGCTTCCGGGAAATATCGCGATGGAGTATGATTCGAAATGGAGGGATTGACCAAAACATTTTTTTATAACAAGAAATCATTCATTTCTATCCAATCAGATGAAGGAATTGAGTTCATCCTTTTGATCAGAAAACCCCTCAAGGAACCAACAAGCAATCACGAATAACAAGTACCTAGAATAGCTTAAGTCGAGCTATAATATCTGTAATGAAATATTTTAAGTCTCTGAAAATTGATATCCATTCAGAAAGTCCTTGATTGACATTTTACGTTTACCTTGAAGTTTTAGTTCCAAAACAGAAATAAAACCATCTTGAGTAGCGATCTTTAGATATGATTTTTTATTGGCGATGATCATCCCAGGTTTGATTTGATGGAAGGCCAATTCTTTCTCTGCCTTATAGATTTTTAATTGCAATCCATCTAAGGTCGTCCAAGCGCTAGGAAAAGGACATAAACCTCTAATGAAATTATAAACAACATCGGTAGGTTGGTCAAAGTTTATTTCACAATTTTCTTTATAAAGCTTGGGAGCTTTGCTTGCTTCTTCATTCTTTTGTGGGACTAAAACGTAATCTTTTTGTTCAATTTTCTGTACACTCTTGAGTACAACATCAGCTCCTAATTCCATCATTTTATCGTGAACCTCTCCAGTGGTTTCATCTGCTCCAATAGGCATTTTTTCCATCATCAATACATCTCCGGTATCAATCTCATGTTGTAAGAAAAAAGTAGTCACGCCTGTCTCTGTTTCGCCATTAATCACTGCCCAATGGATTGGAGCTGCACCACGATATTTTGGTAAAAGTGAACCATGTAAATTGATTGTACCAATAGGAGGCATATTCCAAACGACCACAGGAAGCATTCGAAAGGCCACAACGACTTGCAAATCTGCTCTTAGCGATCGCAATTCTTCCACAAATTCAGGATTTTTTAGATTTTTTGGTTGTAAAACCTTTAAACCTTTTTCGATCGCATATTTTTTGACGGAAGTCTCGATCAATTGCTTACCGCCTCTTCCTCCACGTTTATCTGTAGCTGTGATCACTCCGACGATTTCATAGCCATTTTTGACCAACTTATCTAAAGAAGCAACCGCAAAATCAGGACTACCCATGAAAATAATTCGCATATTATCCTTTTATTTTTAAATCAAATGATTTGAATTCATCTTGTAATTTCCGCAAAATTCATTTTTTTTATTGAAAAAACATGAACTGAAGCCACTTTATTCATTTTTTTATCGTCTACTATAAGGACAGCTAGGGGAGAATGGCTTTTTATTTGATGATTTTAAGACTTTATTAGCTTACTTTTGCAAATATTTTTCGTCCCATCTTATAGATGGGCAAATTTGAAAAAATTGAAGGAACCCAAAACATTATAAATATTACATATTTAATTAAAAATTACTTTAATAATGAGAAGACATTTCTTTTTGTATTTGACTATTTTATTAAGCACTTTAAGTTTGAATGCTCAAAAGGTGAGCGTTGAAGGTTATGTCTTTGAAGATGGGAATCGAGGATATTTAAATGAAGTAAATATTACCGTTCTTGAAAAAGGAACCAATGCCTTAAAAACAAAGGCGATTTCCAATCGAAAAGGTGTATTCTTGGCAGAAGTGGATCCAGGGAAAGAATACATATTCCGAGCTGATAAAAAGGTATTTGAGCAATCAGAAACGATCGTTTCTACCATCGGTAAATCTCCTGGTGAGAAGGTTTATGTAAAAATTAATATGGTTCGGAAACCAGGTTATCGTTTTGAGGTAACCATTGCTAATAAAAGAGATGATAATGAAACGCCTGTCGATGCCATTCACGGAAGTAGAGTTGAAGTTTTTAACAATACAACCAAGAAAGAAGTATTGGATATCAAGAATTTAGAAACACCTACTTTTCATTGCAACTTCGAACAAGGCAACCATTATACCTTGATGATTAGGAAGGAAGGGTATTTTGTCAAAAGAATGGAAGCTTATGTCAATGTAAAAGGTTGTATTCTTTGTTTTGATGGAGTAGGGGAAGTGACACCTGGTCAACCCGGAGTTGCAGATGTTTTAACCGAAGGAAATAAAATGGGGACCTTGTTGGCCAATGTAGAATTGATGAAAATCAATATGAATAAAGGAATTGAAATTGACAATTTGTATTATAATTATAATTCTGCTCGAATCAAAACTGCTTCTAAAACAGAGTTAGATAAATTGGTCGTGGTCTTGAATGATAATCCCTCGCTTTTAGTAGAAGTTGGTTCTCACACAGATTCACGTGGCAAGGATTCCTATAACATGTCTCTTTCTAAAAAAAGAGCAAAAAGTGCCGTAGACTATTTAGTGGCTAAAGGAGTGGCTAAAAATAGAATCATAGCAAAAGGATATGGAGAAACAGAATTGACCAATCGATGTGGAAATAATGCTAAGTGTAAAGAAAAACAACATGCTAAAAACCGAAGAACGGAATTAAAAGTCGTTGGTTATATGGCTCAGAATTTACAAAAAGATAAATCCTTAGTTGAAATCAAAGAAGCTGAGGCCTTTGAGGAAATGTTGAAAGAAATTCAAAACCAAGAAGCCATTAAAGTCGAAAGTCCGGATGAATTACCGGATGAAATCAAAAAACAGTTGAATAAGGAAGAAAAAGGGGAAACGGATCAAACAAAAGAAACCATAAAGACAAATAAACCAAAACCTGATGCTTCTAAAATTGTAGAAACCGCAAAGGATAAAGTGAAGACTCCTGCACCGGAAAAATTTGTGCCTAAAGTGGAAGAAAAAGTAAGCGTTCCTGTAAAGGAAAAAGTCATCGCGAAGGTAGAAGAAAAAGTGACTACTCCTGTGGAAAAAACAAAGGTGACGGAAAGATTAGAAAATATCAAAAAGGAAAAAGAATTACCTACAAGCTCTGTATTGACTCGACCAAAACCTGAAGTGACGAATACCAAACCAGCAGTACCGACTAAATCTAAAATTGTAGAAACTACCCAAGCTAAAATATCTTCTCCAAGCATAGAGAAGCCAATTCTTAAAGAACCCGCGAAACGTATAGTCAAAGAAGTAGCTGGGGAAGAAGAAGCCTTTGAATCTAATTTTGAAAAAGTAGATCAAGAACTTTCGGATCGCATCATCGTAGATAAAGAAATCAATACTTCTAGTGGTATTGAACGGAAGCCACATTTATTAGCAATGGAATATACAGGGTATATGGTACAGTTTTTCACATCGCCTTATGAATTACCATCCAGCCATGAGATTTTTTCCAGACATGGAAATATTACCATGGATCAAACTAAAGATGGGGCTTATTCCTATTTACTAGGTGATTTTTCTAACGAAGAAGATGCAAGCAATTTTTTAAATAGTATCATGAAGACTCGATATCCTAAGGCGCGAGTGATTCGATTTAAGCGAGGTAATCGTATGAACTAGATCTAAGAACTAAATTAATTTTGTCGATTTTCGGCGGTATTATTGCAAGAGCATTGATACCGCCGATTGTCATTTTAGAGCTAAGGCTTTGGGTGATTTTAGTTGTTTGTTTTTGGTTCTTAGTTTTTCATTTTCCTTTATATGTAAAATAGCATCAAGTTTAATTACAAAAGTATAAAGCAAATAAGAGTACTTAAAATAAATACACTTTTCTACGTATGTCATCGGACATATAATTGTATACACGAATCCGACAAAAGTTGTAACCTATAATACGTATTAAATGGAGGGCAGCCGGAAAATTTACTGTTCGACTACTAGCGCTTGCTTAAGCCCAGAGGCTTAAAGAGAAAAGCCAAAGGAGTTTCAATTTTCTAGCGTTTTTGTTTCCTTTTTTGGTCCCGTTAAAAAACGCATGCGGGTGAACCTTAATTTCGCAAATCGAGTGATTTACGTTAAAAGTGGCGGGTTGGG
>CAYTVR010000229.1:0-10778 GCA_964441245.1 uncultured Saprospiraceae bacterium
CCGGTATCAACACCGGAATTCCGGGCGCTCCTTGATTAAGAAAAAAAGCTCTATTCGTTTCCTATACAAAATCTCTAATCATAAACTCTAATTTAATATAGGTTTTAAAAGATGAACTCCTTTTTTGTAAGTCGAAGTGTTTTGAAACTCATCTCTTATTGAAAAATACTTCTTTAGATTTCCTCTTTTTGCTTCTATCTTTAAAAAACTGATTTACAATTGACATAAATAATCCAGCTATAAAAATAAGCGTTCCATAATCATTATCTCCTTCGGCATACGCATCATTGTAAATTTGAAAGATTACACCTACTAGTGCAATTATCGTAGCTATTATATTTATGGTTCTGTAATTTTTCATTTTTATAATCGTTATCCGCCTTTTTCATCCTTAGCAGTCAGATATAAATTAAGCATTTTCAATTTATAACAAATATTCCTATGAGTCAGCTTCACCATAAATTGAAAATGGCGAATTTATTATTTTCGTATGCCTTATTCAAATGTTTCTTTCATATTATAAAACGAAAAACTTAGGATATCCGTGGCTTCTTCAATTTTTTTCGAAAGAGACTTGTTATTATTTCCTCTTGAAGAATTCGTTACTCTTATAAAAACGGGATTTTTCCCTTTTTGGTTCGTTTGTAAAGCTGCTGCAAATTTAAAAGAATGTGCAGGAACGACCCGATCATCGTGTGCTAAAGTTGTAATTAGAGTGGCAGGGTATTTTGTCGGAAGGACATTGTGCAATGGGGAATAACTATACAAATAATCAAATTGACTCGGATCTTTGCTCAATCCATACTCATTGGCCCAGGATCGACCAATTGTAAATTGATCATACCGAAGCATATCTAAAATACCTGCAGCGGGTAAAGCTACCGCATAAAGATCAGGACGTTGGGTTAGGCAGGCTCCGATCAATAATCCTCCATTGGAACGACCATAAATGGCCAGTTTATCTCGATCAGTGTATTGTTGATCAATCAAATATTCAGCCGCAGCTTGAAAATCATTGAAGGTATTTTGTTTTTTATTTTTGCTTCCTGTAGCATGCCACGTTTTCCCAAATTCACCACCCCCTCGGATATTGGCAATGGCATAAATTCCATCATTTTCTAAAAACATGGGGCCTAAATTCAAACGAGTCAAATTGAATTGTGGCAAAATACTGATGTCAAAACCACCATATGCATATAGTAGGGTAGGTCTTTTTCCGTCAAGGGAAATCCCTTTTTTGTGAATGATAAAAAGGGGGATTTTCGTTCCATCATAACTTTTATACCAAACTTGTTTCGTTACATAATTATCTGAATCGAAATCAATGTTCATTTTTTTATACAAAGTAGATTGAGCGGTTGCTATGTTGAATTGATAAATGGCATTGGGATGAGTAAAAGTTTCGAAGCTAAAAAAAGCGATGGAATCATTTTTACTTCCTTCAATATCATGAATGGTGCCGATGGAAGGTAGGATCAATTCGGTTTCTGCCTTTCCTTGAAGGCTGAATATTTTGATAGCGCTAGATGCGTTGTGAATATAAGAAGCAACTATTTTACCACCAAGTACGGCAACCTTTTCTAATTTGTCTTCACTTTCCAAAAGGATTTCTTCCCAATAACGTTTTTGCGGATGTTGGCTATGAATGAGGATCAGCCGATTGTTGGCTGCATTATGATCGGTGAGTACTAAGAGCTTATCGCCAATATTGTCAATGACTTGGAAGTTGTTTTTAAAATTTTCAATGACCGGAATAAAGTCGCTTGATTCTTTTTCCAAATCTTTAAAGTATAAAGCATTTCCATCCGTCCAGTCTGAAATTTCAATGACTAAAAATCGTTCATCTTCTGTAGTCATGGCATTAAAAGTTCTATCTGGAAATGCTCGATCTGCAAAAATTAATTCATCCTTATCGGGAGAAGTGCCTAGTTGATGGTAAAAGACTTGTTGGAATTCATTTTTGCCGGACATTACATTTTCTCCTTCTGCTTCGGGATAACGACTGTAGAAAAAACCATCTTTGTACCACGCTATTTTTGAAGTTTGAACCCACTCGATTTTGTCTTCTAGTAATTCGTCTGTGATTAGATTTTTGATGTAAATGGCGTTCCAGTCAGAATTGTTTTCGGCGATTTGAAAGGCTAGCAAATTTCCTTCCTTGTTGAAAGCATAAGTAGCGATAGAGGCACTTCCATTTTCGACAAAGTCATTAGGATCTAGCACAACTTTAGCTGAGGCATCAAGTGTTTCTTGACCATAAAGAATCTTTTGTTTTTGTAAACCATCTTCTTTCAAATAATAATATTGAAATCCTTTTTTGACAGGAGCAGTACGACTTTCATAGCTCCATATGCTCTTTAGTCGGTTTCGAATGTTTGTTCTAAAGGGAATTTGATTTAAGTAAGAAAAGGTGGATTCATTCTGCTTTTTGACCCAAGTTTTGACATTGGGTGAATGATCATTTTCGAGCCATCGAAAGGGATCCGCGACTAGGTGTCCGTGGTAATTTTCCCCAATTGAAGAATCTGTTAGTGTAGGGGGAACAGAGAAGCGAATGGGCTTTGAAATAGGCTTTTTAGTTGTCTGAGCTTCTATTTTCTTTTGAATATCAGTAATTTGATCGCATGATGTGAGTAAAAAAGTAACTAAGAAAAAGAAGGATAGCAGATATTTATTCATTTACTTTGTACTTTTACAGTCGAAAAAGGAGTTTACTTTATATAACTAATGCTTAGTTACCTTTAGGTTTTAAATATCGAAGTTGTTTTAAAATAGAGCTTCATGTCTTCAGACAAAGCATTGACCGCCGACACTTCAGCTATTTATGTTTCCCGTAGCTATGGCTACGAAAAAATAAATGAGCTTCGTTTTGACTATCAAGCCTTTATCTGCGACTTTGAACATCATTTTAAAACAGCTTCATCGATTAATTTTATTTTTTCACTTTTATTAGGTCAATCATGCAATTTAGAAATTTTTTCACTTATCTCTTATTGGGAGCTTTGTTTTTATTGTCTACTTCAGCGGAAGCTCAAAAAATTACGACAAATGAACTTGGAGAAAAAATAGTAGTTTATCCTGATGGTACTTGGCGATACTTTGATGAATCTTTAAATGAAGATGTCCAAGTGGCTAATGATATGGAAATGGAAAAGGATGCTAAAAAGAGTAAGCGTCAAAAAAGAAAGGATCGTAAAAAATCAAAAAAGAAGAAAAGCGATAAGAAGAATAAAAAGAAGCGAGGAAAAAAGAAATCTAAAAAGGGGAAAAAGAAAAATAATGTAGTTTCTTCTCAGGAAGAAGAACGAGCTAGAAAAGAAGCTATTCTACATGCAGAATGGGCGGTTCAAGAGGAAGAGCGAGCCAGAAAGATTGAAGAAGATTTGACCTTTGCCAGAATATTTTTGGAAGAAGACTTAGAAGAGTCTTATAACAGTGTAGACGTAGCTCCTGAGAAAATTGATGAAATAGAAACCCAATTAGCAGAAGTAAAGGCCAAAGAGAAAATGGCTAAAGCGGAACGAAAGCAAGCAAGCAAAAGAGCAGATCAGGCGGAGAAAATGATTGACATGAAGAAGTCGAAAAGAGATAAGCTTCTGGCAAAAATGGAAAAACAAGAAGCAAAAGAACAAGCTTCGGCTCTAGATGCTATTGCAGAACCACTATCAGAAGAGGCAACGAGTAGCATTGGAGTTGATAATAATGAGGATGAAGGTTGGTATAAAGGAAATAATAACAAGTCTCTTGCAAAATACAATAAGAAAGATGATGTAATGTATCATCCTCCAACAACAGATTGTGAATTTGGTTTTGATGATATCGATGAATTTACTGGAAAAAGAAGAATTGAATTGGCTAAACGAACTTTTTTTACACATACTTCGGATCGTCTAAAACCCTATTTTAAAAACAATCACCATATCACTTGTGAAGGATTTTTATCCGCAGCAACGGGTAGTGGAGGAAAGTATTTAAATTTAAAAATAAGTATTCTGTCTGAACACGCACAAAGAGAATTTGGTTTGTTGGAAAAAGGAAGTATACTTTCCCTCAAATTGATCAACGGATCAACAGTGAAATTATTGAATACTAAAACTACACCTGGACAACTCAACAAGGTAACCAAAACAACGGTTTATAGAGGACAATACCTTATTTCTAAAGATCATGAGAAATCATTGAAGAAAAGTGAAGTGGATAAGGTAAGAGTGGTTTGGGGAACAGGATATGAGGATTATGAAGTTTATGAATTAGATTTTTTTATTGATCAATTTAAATGTTTGAATAATAAATAATATGCTTGGATTAAAACTTCCTACGGACCCAAGATGGGTCAATTTAGCGGAACGCGACTTAGAAGAAATTTTGACGGATCATGCTTACTGCGAACAGAAAGCAACGACTTCTTGTATCACTCTGATCCAAAGCTACCCAGAAAAAGAAAGACTAGTAAAAGAGCTTTCTCCAATCGTAACAGAAGAATGGGGACACTTTCGATTGGTCTTAGCAGAGTTAGAAAAACGAAATTTGAAATTAGGTCCACAACGTAAGGATGAATATGTCAATGCATTGTTGAAGTTTCAAGTGAAAGATGGACATTGGGATAGTCGCTTGGTGGAAAAACTTCTTACTTTTGCTTTGATTGAAGCTAGAAGTTGTGAACGATTTCGATTGCTTTCTTTACATATTGCAGACGATGATCTAAAAGCTTTTTATCATAAGTTTATGGTTTCTGAAGCGGGACATTATCGATTGTTTATTGATCTCGCAAAGGAATACGGCGATGAGGCAAAAGTCAAAGTACGTTGGGCAGAGTATTTAGAATTTGAAGCAGGGATCATGGAACGTTTGACCTTAAGGGGCGATAGAATGCATTGATATGATACTTTAATTTTCTACTTTAGAAAATTAAAAGAGAAGGATTGAAGGCTCTTGTGATCGCGTAGCCTTCAATCCTTCTTTCATTATAGGATGTGGTCTAAGAGCTCCATTTGATATTATTAATTTTTAACTGAAACAGTGTAAATCCCTAAATAGTCACAAATTGTTGGATCTACATATATACTTCTTCCTGTTTCTAAATTTACTATTTCGTTATAATCGTGATCTCTAAAAAAAGGATCTGTAAAATATTGATTTAGATTTATGCCTAAAAAATTTAATCTACCAACTAAATGATTAAATCTATACTTCCCATTTTCCTTTTGTGTATTTATCAAATATTCTCCAATAGAATTGAATAATGAAGAATATCCAACGCAATTTGCCTTTCCACTGGTAAAAGTTTGATTCGGATTTGTAGAAACATTTTGAGTAGTAAAGGCTAATTTAGTTGTTGAAATATTTCTTGCTATTTTTATAATTTGATCAATCTTTAATATCCTACCATTTTTCTCTTTTTTTATTAATTCAATTAATTCAGGATTAGTAATTTGGATGGTTTGTCTAGCATTAATTTGTACATATTTCACAGTTTTTTTATAAATCCAACCTCGAAAAAGAATTAGAATTAAAAGTAAGATCCCAAATGTTTTAAAGATTTTTTTTGCTCTTTTCATTTTAAGGTGTAAATTTTTCTACTTGAAATCTCATATTCATTATGACGTAGAACATAGCAATGGAAGATTTTAATAAATAATGGCCGTTTAAGCTAAGCTATTTTTTTTAGTTTTGGACTAGTTTTCTGTTCTTCCAATCAGGTAGATTCCAAGAAAGCCAAGAATAATGCGACTGTCGTCTTAAAAAATTAGATTCCTTGTATCCGATCAATTTTCGCAAATTTGGAACGTTTTCTTTTTCTTGAATCTTATCTTGATATTCCAGTAATAAATACAAATTTTTATCTGATACCTCATAAAGTAAAAAGGGAACATCAATACCATTTTTTACATTAGCAGTGATATTGTATTTTGTAATAAAAACATCCCAATTGATACAAGAGGAAACGATTAGGGCTAGGTACAATGCCCAAGCATTTTTATGAATAACATAATGAAGCGTTTTCTTTTCACTGATCTTTTTATACATCGTTTTTAAGCCATAAAAAGTCAAGATTAAAAAAATAAATACGCCAATTCGTTTATAAGCCAATCCGCAATCTTCAATGTATTTGAAATTTCGCATTCCGACCGAAAAAGCTAGTACGGCATTTTGGGCCAACCAAAAATAAGCCAAGTTCCGCAGCTTTTGATTATTAGGAATGAAGTTGATGTTTTTTCGGAAGAGCACCAAAATAATTCCCATTGCCAATAAGATCGCAAGAATCAATAAGTAAGTTCCTTCATGGACATATAGCTTCAGAGCCAAAGCACCTTCCGGAGCTGGACTAAACCAAACATAAATGATATCGATCAAGTTAACGACAAATAGAAGCATGTTTAAAGAAATAAACATTAACAATCCACTTTTATATTCTGATTTTAATCCAATCGCTGAGTGAGTGGATATTTTGCCTGCTTTCTTTTGACGAACTCTTTTTAAATCATAGTTTTTTTTCGCTTGTGCTTCCTTAAACCATTTGATGGAAGAAATCGTCATTAAACCTCCGATTAAGAAAAAACCGAGTATCAAAAAAATGAATCTTTCTATCGAAATATTCCAATCAAAAAATTGTGAAAAATTTAACCATAGTGAATTGGACAAGTCTGCAAACTTAGGATTGGCTTGATAATAAATGAAATAAAAAATACTCAATATTGCTCCAGGCAACACATAAAGATTTAGCCCATAAGCCCAGTTTGTCGTTTTTGAATTAGGTTCCAGACTGTTTTCTTTCAGTTGCCTTAGGATATTAATTGGCGTTCGAAAAATATTAAACAAAGTCAATAAGAAAGCATAAAAAATAAAGCGAAGTTCGTGCTGTTGCACAAAACCTGCAAAAGTGATCAAAGACAGAAAATGAACCGTCTTGGCTAAGGTTGAATTCACTCCGACAATCAATATGGCAGTGATTATAGTTCCGACTCCTGTGATCATTGCCGCTCTAGATGATCTGCTTTCTGGATGTAAATAGAAAAGACTACCAACTATAAAACTGGAAAAAATAAGCGCATTGAGACCTAATTTTTCGCCCCAAAATATAGCGTTGTAAAGCAATATTCCAATAAATAATAAGAGATTAATACCGATAGATTTTTTCATTTTTGTTGTTTTTAAAAGTACTTTGAATTACAAAGTAAAACATTATTTCTTTAAAAAGCAATAGGGGAGATGTCATTTTTTATGATTTTTTATAAATGTTTGATTGAGGGATGGGTATAGCATCTCTTTTATAGAGATTAATTAAACGAGGAATCGCTATATTTTTTAATACAAACAAAATGACCTTTTGTACTGATACAAAAAGCCATTAGTAAAAAGATTTGGATTTTATTTTTTTAGATTTAGATGTAAAAAGGAATTGGACTGTGCAAATAATTTAATCCATCCTTTATCCGAGGTACTACCAATATGTCCACTATTCATGTCGGTTAGTAAGATGATTTCAGTGTTCGCCAAGTTGTACTCTCTAAGCTTAGAAACGTACTTTGCAATTTGCCATACGGGCGTTCGAAAGTCTTGATACCCGGCTGTAAATAGCATGTTTGGATAGTGCTGTGTTTTTATATTTTGATAGGGCGAATAATCAATGATATTCGCGAAGACTTCTTTTTTTTGAGGGTTCCCCAACTCTTTATATTCATCAATTGTCAATGGCAAAGTATCGTTCATCATTGTATTGATGACGTCCAAGTAAGCGTGATCCAACAAGAGGGTATTAAAGAGTTCTGGTTTTTTATTCGCAGCTTGTGCTACGATGAGTCCACCGGCGCTATTTCCATATCCGACCAAGAAGTTGGCGGTGGTATATTTTTTATTGATTAGATGTTCTGCGCAAGCAATATAGTCCATGATCGAATTTTTCTTATTCATCTCTCTACCCATTTTATACCAATTGGTTCCCATGATCGATTCGCCGCGTACATGCGCATAAGCCAAGGTATATCCTTCCAAAAGTAAGATGGCATCTTGTGCTTCAAATGAAGGGGTCGTATTTGCGCCATAAGCGCCATAGACATTTAAGATCAATCCTTGTTGTTTACTTCGAGCATCTCTGTTTTTGACTAATGTAATTGGAATGTTAGTCCCATCTTCACTTTTCGCCCAGATTCGTTCTACAATAGTATTTTCAAAATACTGCTCTTTGGGCATTCTTCTTTTTGGGGATTCTATTAATTTTTGAGTCTCAAAATCATATTGATAAGCAGCATATGGATGAGCGGGGGAACTAAAGGAAAAAGCTAATTTGTTAGCATTATTTTTTATGTTTCTTAAATAATATCTTCCAATGCCTAAATCGAATTCAAGGTTCATCCATTTTTTTTCTTCTTTAAAAAAGTACTTCACTTTTGGGATTGAATTTTCATAAACTAAAGCGATGATTTTATTTTTCACTAAAGTGAAATCATCAATATGATTATTTTTCGTTGCATCTATAAGGGTCAACCAACTATCAGGATGATCAAAAGTGGCATACTCGATATAGCTTCCCTTATTTTCATCTTGAACCAAAATGTAAAAACCATCAGCCGTTTTTATTGTATTCATCACTTCATCTTTTCGTTTCTTTATCAGGTAAAGTGCTACAGAATCTTCTTTGGGAATGATGCTATAAATTTCATTTTCTGTTTTAGATTGAATGGTGCAAAAGTGTTTATCTTTCTCTGTTAAAATCTCGATGTCGAATGTTGGATCAATTTCGGTATATATCAAAGATTCATTTTTGTCAAAAACAGAACGGTACATCAATGTTGCTGCTCTTCCGATTTTATTGGTTTTAGCATAGAGATAAGTACTATCCGAAAACCATCCAATTGAATATACATTAGAGATAGAGTCCATAATTTCATTTTTGCCAAAAGGCAAGACAACTGCAAAATCGCTATAGTTCCCTACCTTTGAATATTGAACAAGGATTAGATTTTTAGATTTATTTGTAACAAAATCGTAGATGAAAATATTTTTGTGACTTTCTTTAAATGCTGATATATCAAAGACCTTAATTTTTTCAATCGAATCCTTTTGATAATAGAGGATATCGCTATCTAAACTGTCTTCGGCTATAAAATAAGTACCTATTCTAATTTGGGGATTGTCTTCCGTTTCTGGATAAAATTGGTTCAGTTGATCAAATAGTTTTCTTTGATAAATTTCATCTTCAAGCAATTGATTTTTAGCATACTTATTTTCATTGGCCAAATGAATCCTAAACTCTTGTTCATGTTCAGGTGAGGTAACCCAATGTAGGCTGTCGACGTAGCTTGTATCATGATAATTAAAAGCGAAATATCTTTTCGATAGCTTTGGTTGGGGTAAATCTTTTTTTGATTTATTTATAAAATAATCGAATTGTTCTTCAAGCGGTTTTTCTTTTTCTAAATCATTGATGATACTTGTAGATAATTTAAGGTCATGAGGTAATTCATGAGTGTTCCAATAGCTTGGGTTATAATTTTTCCGGTAACTTCTAAGAGATGAATATCGAGTAGATTTAAAAACAATTGAATCTGGAATGTTTACTACATTTTCTGTTTCCAAATCAAGAACCTGTAATTCTTTTTGAGTGGTGTGAAGGACTGACTTTCCAATTTTAGTTGTGCTAACTTTTTTTGTTTTTAATAGTTTGATGTTATGAATGAACCAAAGGTCCTGCTGTTTTTTATAATTCACTTCTACTTGATAATCTAAAGGCATAGATCTTTCAAAAAAGCCAAAGTCTCTTTCTACCGCTAGCTTATATTGGAATTTAACCACTGCAAAGGATTCTTTTGCAATATAGATTCTTCCGATATAAATCGCACTTTTATTTTTCCGAGCTTGATCTAATTTGAATCGTTTTTTCTTTGACTTGGGTAAAAAAGAAATAACATAGCAAAGTTCGCCGTTGACAAATTCTTGACTTTCATTTTTGAAACGATATTTTCTCAAAATCCATGGAAAAAGAAAATCGTATTGGTACTTTATTTTATCAAGTGCAAGCAATAACAAGGGATCTCCTATCCAAGTTGAAGTCATACCAAATTGACTCCAGTTTTCCGAATGCCTAGAAGCGATAATGCTTTGCTTATCCGCCTTAGTATTAAAATCTTTTAGTAATGGGGAAAATTTAAGATTGGTTTCGGTATCAAAGGCATAGGTTTCATCATAATACCAATCTTTCCATATTTTAGCATCTAATTTTTTCTTAGGATAACTGGTATAATGGATTTTTGTAAAGCCTTCATTGAGTTGAATATATCGATCATTTTCCTTTGTTGTTTCTCTATAAAAACTATTTAAGATGACATTTTTATTGGAATAGTTTTTAGCTGTATTTTTTATCGCCTTCTTGATGATCTTTTTTGCTTTTATAGGTTTTTCTGAAGTCACGACTACTTGTTTTAATGTACTGTGAGCGGGCTTCAGCTTAATCTTTAATGACCTCATCTTTTGCTCTTTCGAGAAAAAGATTTTTTGGGATCGATAACCAATATACGAGACGACCAAAGTATCTGTAGCCTGCATTTTTGATAAATCTAAAGTCGCTATTCCTTCCATATTTGTGGAAGCACCTATACCCGAAAATTTACAATAGATATTGGCAAATGGCAGGGCCTCATTGTTTAATGAGTCAGTAACCGGAAGAGTCAATTTTTGTCCAAATGAAAATAAAGGAAGGAAAAGACGCCAATCAGAAAAGGTTAGTGAGGTCTATATCGCAAACGATTAATAAAATCGGTCAGAAAAACATCGAAATGAAG
>CAYTVR010000229.1:10788-11999 GCA_964441245.1 uncultured Saprospiraceae bacterium
CCAATTGAAAATAAAGGAAGGGAAAGAAGAAATGCAGTTATCGACTTCATTTTGTTAGTTTTTCTAGCTTCAAAGAATAAGATTTTGTCGTAAAAGAGAATATTTTCAATCTAAACGGATGAAAAGTACAAGTCAAGTTAACTTTTATCCATTTTAACGTTGTTGTTGCGAACCTATATTTGTGAGTAATAAAGTAAATATGGTTTTCAAAAAATATGCAAAAAAAATGGAATATTCCATTTTATAACAAAACAATTTTAGATAACCAATAAATGGTTTCGTTTTGCAGAATAGGATTGTACTTGATCATCTATGCACTTAAATTCGAGTTCAATTCGATCAATAATTCTCTATTGATTTCATGCTTTCCATCAAAAGTAATTTCCTTGAAATCTAAGTTCATGCCCTGATAAAATTGTTGATGCCAATCTAATCTTTTGGGTGTCAAAAATTGATCTTGAGTTCCATAAACCCAATAAAGATTTTTAGTGTCAAAATAGTTTTTTAACGGTTTATAATCTAAGTCATTAGGCAATACTCCTGCCCAAAGAATGAGGTTGTGAAAAGCGGGTTGTTTCTCCATGATCCATCGACATTGGGTGGCGCATCCTTGAGAAAAACCTAATAGATTGATCTGAACATCGGGACGTAATTTTTGTGTAAACAACTCATAAATATTTTGCAAGTAATTGCAGTAGTCTTCAATTTCGTCCAGTCTATCTGCTCGTGTCATCCATGAAGCGCCAACATCACCAGAAAATCCTTTCCAGTAAAATCGAGATAAAGCTTCTGGTGCAACAATGAGATTTTTGCTAGGATCAAATTCTGAAAATTTTCGAATCACGTTACTCGCCAATTGACCATAGCCATGACAAACAATCCAGAGTTGTTCAATTGCTGGGCCTGCTTCGCCAATGGTGTAATAGTGAGCCGTTCGTTGTACTGGAATGGAGTGGGACTGAAAAATGGTTGGTTTAGACATTGGAGGTTTAATTATAGATATATGTTGATAGATTAGGTCTTTTACCAATGTTCTTTTTTGAAAGTACAACAAGAATGAATGATTGGCTAATTGAGACTCAATAATCAATATCCAATAAAAAATACTCAATATTCAATGCCTCTAAATTTGCATAAAATCCAAAATGAAGAGTACTTATTGGATATTGGATATTGGATATTGGATATTGGATATTGGATATTGGATATTG
>CAYTVR010000230.1:0-11985 GCA_964441245.1 uncultured Saprospiraceae bacterium
TTGAGATCTTCTTTGGTATAACCAAATCGTTTTTGACGACCAATCAATGTTCGACTATTCAGCACCATCGTCCGCAACTTTCCAGTTGGTAATTCATCTAAAGTTGTTTGATGCTCATTCAACCAATCGCGATAAGGCAAACGTTTACAAATAACAGATTTCAATTCTTCATCCGCTACGATTCGGCGCTCATCCATATCGGCGATCAACATCTTTCCTGGCTGCAAACGTCCTTTTAATTCTACTGTTGATTGATCAATTGGTAATGCGCCAGCTTCTGAAGCAACAATCAAAGTATTACTTTTGGTCAACAAATATCTAGACGGTCGCAAACCATTTCTATCCAAAGTCGCACCCACTAAAATACCATCGGTAAAACAAATAGATGCTGGACCATCCCAAGGCTCCATTAAATTTTGGTGGTATTCATAAAATGATTTTTTATACTCAGGCATTTGATCATCATGTTCCCATGCTTCAGGAATCATCATCATTAATGCATGTGGTAAAGAACGACCATTTAAAACCAAAAACTCTAAAACATTATCAAAGTTACCTGAATCGGAATGACCAATCCCACAAACAGGTTTGATTCGCTCCATTTCATCAAGCGAAAACATAGTAGAAAATAATTGATCTTCTTTTGATTTCCACCAATTTAGATTCCCACCTATGGTATTGATTTCTCCATTGTGTGCTACATAACGGAAAGGTTGTGCTAATTTCCACTTAGGTGTTGTATTCGTCGAAAATCTAGAATGAATCGTGGCAATTGCCGAGCAAAAATTTTCTTGTTGTAAATCCAAATAATAGGATCGAACTTGATAAGTCGTTAACTGTCCTTTGTATATAACCGTTTTATAGGAAAAGGAAGGAAGGTAAAAATGATCCTTAGTTTGAGGATAAGTGATATGTATATTATGGATCGTAAATTTTCGGAGTACATATAATCTACGTTCTAATTCTCGGGGCTCCATCGCTTTGACAGGCTTAACAAATATCTGTTCGATACCCGGCTCTGATGCTTTTGCCGATACTCCTAAGTTTTCATTATTGGTAGGTACTTTTCGGTAACCTAACAATTCGAATCCAAGTTCATCAATATAATCATTAAATAAAACTCGACACTGTTCTTTAAGAATTGGATCAGCCGGAAAGAAAATCATTCCTATTCCATAATTAGCAAATTCTGGTAATTCAAATCCTTCTTTTTTACATTCTGATACAAAAAAGGAATGAGGATTTTGAACTAGAATTCCAGCACCATCTCCTGAATTGGGATCAGCACCGCAAGCACCCCGATGTTCCATATTTTGTAACATCGTCAATGCATCTTCAACTAATTGATGTGTTTTTTCTCCATTGAGGTTGGCAATCAAGCCTGTGCCGCATGAGTCTTTTTCGAGTTGAGGTAAGTATAAGCCCTGTTGTTGAAACTCCTCGCTTTTTGGTTCGCCTTTTATCTCCTTCATTTCCAAAGTAGTTTAAATAACTGATCGCTTTTTTGATCAATTTGTCAAAAAATATGGTTGGAAATGGTTTAATTTGGTTGATTACAAATTTACAAAAATATTTGGACTATGTTTTGATATTCAAAATTTTAGCTGCAATTTATTATCAAAAAGCAAAGAAAATAATGTAATAATTAAATTTTTCAAAATAATTTAAAAAACAAAATAAGAATTAAAGTTGGAAATAACCTATATAACAAAATTAAAATAGGTAATATTTTATATTCAAAAAATTAAACATCAAATATTGATTTAGTTTTTTCATCTTGCTTCTTGGTCAATAATTTATTAATTTTTTTTCGTGTTTTTCGGTACTTCAGTTCCTTTTTGAGTTTTTTCCATTTCTTCTTAATTTTCGGATTGCACAGATTTCCGATACTCCCTTCGTGCTGATGATTGATCGTTTTATCAAAAGTATAACTGCCATTTTCAATCATTTCACCTACTTCTTGGTAGGCTGTTCGAAAGGGAATTCCTTCCAAAACTTTTTGATTAACGGTTTCTACCGTAAAAAGATATTTATAATTGTCGTCTTCCAAAATTCGATGATTAATTTTTATGTTTTCTAGCGCATAACAATTCATTTTACAAATATTTTTTATTTCAGCAAGAGCTGGAAAAACACTTTCTTTCAATAATTGAAAATCTCGATGGTATCCGGATTGTAGATTATTAATAATCATCGAAATCTCATTAGGCAAAGCCATCATTCTATTACATTTCGCGCGAATCAATTCAAAAACATCTGGATTTTTTTTATGTGGCATAATACTAGAACCAGTGGTCATTTTTTCAGGAAGCTGAAGAAAGTTATAATTTTGATTAGAATATTGAATCACATCTGTCGCTAATTTTCCTATGGTCATGGCGATCGCTGACAAAGCATAGGAAAGCGCTAATTCTGATTTGCCTCTACCTTGCTGCGCGTGCATCACATTATAACTAAGATTTTCAAAACCAAGTAATTCAGTCGTATAGGTCCGGTCCAATGGAAAGGAAGAACCAAAACCTGCAGCCGATCCTAGTGGATTTTGATTAATAATATGATAAGCTGCTTTTAATAATTGTGCATCGTCTACAAGCGTTTCCGCAAAGGAAGCAAACCATAATCCAAAAGATGAAATCATCGCCATTTGGGTATGTGTATATCCAGGCATCAAGACCTCCTTATATTGATCACTCAAATCTAATAACAAACAAATGATTTTGTCCAACTCATCAAATAATAAAATAATCTCTGATCTAAAAAATAATTTAAGATCCACTAAAACTTGATCATTTCTGGATCGACCACTATGTATTTTTTTCCCAATTGCCCCCAATTCTTTAGTCAATAAATATTCTACTTGTGAGTGTACATCCTCGATTCCTTTTTCTATTTTAAATTGTCCAGCCTGAATGTCATTATAGATATCAATCAACGCCCAATGCAATTGATTCGCTTCCTCTGTTTTAAGCAATCCAATTTTAAGCAACATTTTTACATGGGCGATCGAACCAATAATATCTACCTCCGCTAATTGTAGATCTAGTTCTTGATCTTTTCCGATGGTAAAAGTTTCTATTTTCTGATCAATGGTGGTTTCTTTTTGCCAAAGTTTCATATTGTCCTTTTTATAGTTGTCGAATAAGTAGTGTTCAATTATTTATGCTTCAATAGAAGCATATTGCTCTATTAGTCCGATGTATTTTTTAATCCCTAATTCAATTTCGGAGGTGTAAATAAATTCATCAGGAGTATGCGATCTGGTAGAATCTCCACAACCTATTTTCAGACAAGGAAAAGGAAGTAAGGCTTGATCGGAAAGAGTTGGCGAACCAAAATATTTCATCCCTAAGTTCAATCCTGCTTGTACTAAATTATGATTTATTGGAATATGAGAAGCATTCAATCGAAAAGATCTCGCCTTTAATTCTGAACACAAATTTTGTTGTAAGTATTCAAAAAAAGAACGGTTATCATAATGCTCATTGGTTCGAATATCAATAACATAACTACAGCTATCGGGTACAACATTGTGTTGATATCCAGCGGTAATTTGTGTGACGGTCATTTTGGTTGGACCTAAAAAATTAGATGTTTTAGCATCGGAAAAACTTTGAATCCATTCGATATCTTTTAGGGCTTTATAAATAGCATTTTCTCCTTCCTCACGTGCGGCATGACCAGCGATTCCAGAGGCTTTTGCATCTATTACCATTAACCCCTTTTCGGCTACAGCCATCTCCATCAAAGTGGGTTCCCCAATAATTCCTAGTTTTACTTTTTCCAATAAGGGCTTCAAGGAAGCAATCCCATTTTTACCAGAAATCTCTTCTTCGGCACTTGCCAAAAAAAGCAAATTAAAAGGTAATTCCTTTTCATAAAAATGAAGAAAAGTCATCATCAATGCGACTAAAGATCCTCCTGCATCATTGCTCCCTAATCCATACAATTTACCTGATTCAATATCTGGACTGAATGGATTTCGAACCCACCCATCTACTGGCTTCACTGTATCATGGTGAGAGTTGAGCAGAAGGGTTTCTTTTTGCTCATCCCATTTTTTAGATTTCACCCAGATGTTATTTCCCTTCTGTTCAACTGGAATTGAATATTGTTGAAAATAGTCTTTTAATAATCCGGCAGTTTGATCCTCTTGTTTGGAAAAAGATGGAACCTCGATCAATGAATATAACAAAACAATTGCTTCTTCAAAATACTTTTGTTTTACAGACATATTTTAGTTCCTTTAAATTCTTGTATTGTTTTTAATTCTTTGTAATGACCAATGTGGACAGAAGTGACCAAGCTATCCAAGGCAAAAAATGCATTGTCAATTTTAGGAATCATTCCTTCGCTAATCACTCCATTCGATTGATAAAAAGGATAATTTTCTTTATCAATTGTATCGATCAAAGATTCTTCTTTGTCGATATCTTTTAACACGCCACTTTTGTCAAAACAATAAAATAGATGCACTTCATACTTTTCACTTAAAGCCGCAGCTAAGTATGCTGCAATCGTATCTGCATTCGTGTTCAACAATTGACCATTTCCATCATGAGTAATGGCGTTTAAAATCGGAACGATCTCTCCTTTCAACATCCATTCAAGCGTTTTGACATTTACTTCCTCGATGTCTCCGACAAATCCAAAATCAATATTTCCCACTTTCCGTTTTCGACATTGTATTAAGTTTAAATCCGCACCAGATAATCCTAAAGCATTGCAATCAAAACTTTGCAACTGACTGACTACCTGCTTGTTCAACCAACCTGCATAGACCATCGTTACCACTTTTAAAGTTGGCCCATCGGTAATCCTTCGTCCGTCTATTTTTTGCGATGGAATGCCTAAGGCCTTACTTATTTCATTCGCTTCTGGGCCACCACCATGGACCAATATTTTTGCTCCAGCAATATCTGCAAAAGATCGTAACATCTCCTTCCATATCTCTTTGGAATTAAATATTTGTCCTCCTATTTTTACGATAGTTAATTTATTTTTTTTCATCAATCTGATTTTTAACACCTTGAATTATTTCATGTAAAACGGCTTGAGCAGCAAAGGTTCTATTGTTGGCTTGTTGAATCACTAAGCTCGCTGCACTATCTAATAAATCACTTTCTATAACAACATTTCGACGTACTGGCAAGCAATGCATCAAATAAGCATTTTTGGTGAAAGTCATTTTGGTTTTTGACATCATCCAATCCTCATGACTGCCCAAACGCTGACCATAAGATTCAAAGGAAGACCAATTTTTGACATACACAAAATCAGCTTCCCTCAAGGCTTTTTCTTGGTTATATTCCACCGGCGTATCCTTAACAAAATCAGGAGACAATTCGTAGCCGGGCGGATGTGTAATCGTCAGATCTACAGAGGCTTTCTGCATCCATTCTACAAAAGAATTGGCCACCGCTTGTGGTAAAGATTTGAGATGTGGTGCCCAAGTCAAAACTACTTTTGGATTTTCACTTTTTTGATATTCTTTTATCGTCATTAAATCTGTCAAGGACTGCAAAGGATGACGAATCGCAGATTCTAAACTAATCACCGGCACTGAAGCAAATTTCACAAAACCATTGATCACCTCATCTTGATAATCCTTTTCCCGATTGGTCAAACTTGGAAAACATCGCATGCCGATAATATCCGCATATTGACTAACCACCTTTGCCGCTTCCCGAATATGTTCTGCGGTATCTCCATTCATGATTACTTCGTCTTCAAATTCAATTTTCCAGCCTTGACTGGCATTCATAGAAATCACGGACATGCCCAGATTCATTCCTCCCAACTGTGTACTCAATCGAGTCCTCAAACTTGGGTTAAAAAAAAGTAAAACCAATGTTTTATTTTTCCCAAATTCTGAATATAGCAAAGGATTTTTCTTCATCTGAAATGCTCGTTTCACCAAGACATTTATATCGGACACATCTTCAACTCCAGTAAAGTTTAAAATTCTTTTTTGAGTAATTAATTGCTGACTAATAGTTTGTTCCATTTTTTTAGTATTGGTGTTAATTTTTGAATAAAATAATCTACTTCTATTTTCGAAATATTCAGTGGAGGTAAGATTCTTAAAACATTTGGATCACTTGATGAACCTGTAAAAATTTTATGTTCATATAACATTTCCTTACGGAAATCAGCCACCGTAAAAGGTAATTCTAATGCGATCATTAATCCTTTTCCACGCACATTTTTAATCCCTGTTATTTTTTTTAATTGACTTAAAAAGTAAGTACCAAGTGTTGAAGCATTCCCCATCAAATTTTCCAACTTTAAAACATCTAACACCGCAATTCCAGCGGCACAAGCCAAATGATTACCACCAAAAGTACTTCCTAATTGTCCTTTCTTAGCTTTGATATTTGGATGAATCAAGACACCACCAATAGGAAAACCATTCCCCATTCCTTTGGCTACCGTTATTAAATCTGGTTGAACATTTGAATGTTGAAAAGCAAAGAATTTTCCACTTCGACCATATCCCGATTGGATCTCGTCCAGAATCAATAAGGTTCCATTTTTTTGACAGCAATCCTTTAATTTTTCCAACCATTTTGGATGAGGCAAATGAACGCCTCCTATGCCTTGAATCCCTTCAACAATCACTGCACAGACATCTTTTTTTTGCAAACTTTTTTCAACTCCATTCCATTCATTCAAATCAAAAAATTGAGTTTCAAAACCAGTATTAATGGTCGCTTTTATTTTAGTATTATCAGTCACATTCACAGCAGCAGAAGTTCGTCCATGAAAGCCACGATGAAAGGCGATTATCTTTGATCTCTTATTTTGAAATGAGGCCAACTTCAATGCATTTTCATTGGCTTCTGCTCCTGAATTACATAGAAATAATTGATAGGTTTCACAGCCAGATAATTGCCCTAACTTTTTAGCCAATTCTATTTGCAAACTATTATTTACCGCATTGGAATAAAATCCCAAATGGTCTAATTGATTTTTTATTTTCTTAACATAATGTGGGTGTCGATGACCAATTGAAATCACTGCATGTCCCCCATAAAAATCAAGATACTTAGTTCCAGATTGATCATAGATATAGCAAGATTCTCCTTGAATCGGCTCTATTGAATATTGTGAATAAACATCAAATGGAGTCATATTTTTTTATTTAATTTTGCTCACTTTCGTAAAATATATTTTCCTTAAAAAGCAACGGCCTTTAATTCTAAACCTAACTTTTCTTCCAAACCAAAAACAAGATTCATGTTTTGTACCGCTTGTCCACAAGCTCCTTTTAAAAGGTTGTCGATCATGCTCACTATGACTATTTTGTCATCATGTTTTTCAATAAAAAGAATACAATTATTGGTATTGACGACTTGTTTCAGTGAGGGGTTTCGATCACTTAAAATCACGAAAGGTTCATCTTGATAAAAGTCTTGATAAAGTTTTTGAACCTTTTTTTCAGACCACTCAACATTGGTATAAATGGTTGAAAAAATACCCCTCGTAAAATTGCCTCGAATTGGAATGAAATTAATAGCTTGGTCAAAATCTCCTTGCAAACTTTTCAAACTTTGCCGTATTTCTTTGAGATGTTGATGCTGAAATATTTTATAGGCAGACACATTATTATTTCGCCAACTAAAGTGACTACTTTCTCTAAAAGATTGTCCAGCACCAGTAGACCCTGTGATGGCATGAACGTGAATTTCGTTTTGCAATAATTGTGCCGCAGCTAATGGTAACAAAGCCAGTTGAATCGCTGTAGCGAAACAACCGCAATTAGCAATTTTAGAGGTTTGCTTAATTTTTTCTTTTTGCAATTCAGGTAAACCATAAATGAAAGAATGGTCTTTATTTTTTATTCGAAAATCAGCACTTAAATCAATGATCGTCACCTTATCCAAACCTTTATTTTCTTCTAGAAAAGAGCGCGATCTTCCGTGTCCTGAACAAAGAAAAAGGACATCAATATCCTGCTGAATTTGATCCGTAAAGACCAAAGAAGTCAAACCATATAAATCGGGATGTACACAATCGATTGGCTTGCCCGCTTGACTATTGCTGTGTATAAATTTAAGATTCACTTTTGGATGATGAAGCAACAAGCGAATCAATTCGCCACCGGTATACCCTGCTCCACCAATTATTCCTGCGTTAATTAAAGACATGATTTTTCCATATTTATTTGGTGATGAATTTTACCCGCGTTTGATAGTATTTTTGTAAAACCTTTCACGTCTTCACCAGTCCATGCCGAATTCATTTCTCCATATTGACCAAAAGAACTATCCATTAAATCGAATGCAGATTCTATCCCCAATAATTCAAATCGATAAGGATGCAATTTTACAAAAACAGTTCCTGTAACGTTTTTTTGAGTATCTGTTAAGAAGCATTCAATATTTCTCATAACTGGATCTAAAAGTTGACCTTCATGAAGCAACATTCCATACCAATTCGACAATTGTTCTTTCCAGTAGGCTTGCCATTTTCCTAAAACATGTTTTTCAAGAAGTGCATGTGATTTTATGGTGATCATTGCCGCTGCAGCGGAAAACCCTACTCTACCTTTGATTCCGATAATGGTATCTCCAACGTGAATATCTCTGCCTATTGCATATTCATTGGCCAATTGTTCTAAAGCCTGAATTACTTGAATTGGATGATTAAATGCTTCTCCATTCAATTTTTTTAATTCTCCTTTTTCGAAAGTCAAACTTATTTTTTGAGAAGTCGTTTTTTCCAAGGGATAAGGATATGCTTCTTCTGGCAATGCTTGATGCGAAGTCAGTGTCTCAACACCACCAACAGAAGTTCCCCATAATCCTTTATTGATAGAATACTTCGCTTTGGACCAAGACCAATCGATGCTTTTTTCTTTTAGATAATCAATTTCTGCTTTTCTAGATAATTGTAAATCTCGAATTGGTGTGATAATTTTTATGTTGGGCGCTAGGATATTAAAAATCAAATCAAAGCGTACCTGATCATTTCCTGCTCCTGTACTTCCATGTGCAATTTGCTGTGCTCCAATCAATTGAGCTTGTTGAACAACCATTTTGGCTTGAAACATTCTTTCTGCACTTACTGATAAAGGATAGGTTTGATTTCGTAAAATATTTCCATAGATCAGATATCGAACACAGTCTTCATAATATTTTTTTGTTGCATCTATTAATGTAAAACTATGCGCTCCTAATGCTTTAGCTTTCGCTTCCATTTCTAAAATTTCATTGGCATCAAAACCACCAGTATTTACACTAACCGCATGAACTTCCAAACCCATTTCTTCCGATAAATATTTTGTACAAAAAGAAGTATCAAGACCTCCGCTATATGCTAAAACAACTTTTTTATTTTTCATTTTTCTTATTTTCAAGGATGATTAAATTGGATAAATCTAGTTTCATGGTTTCATTTTTTGAGTTCGCTAGCATACCTGTACATAGGCAAATTTTTCTTTTGTTTCGTTGTAGAATATCATAATTGGGACAGCTTTTACATGCATTCCAGAAACTGACATCGTCAGTCAATTCGGAAAAGGTGACAGGTTGGTAACCGAGTTCATAATTAATTTTCATAACTGCTAAACTGGTGGTAATCCCAAATAACTTGGCATTTGGATATTTATATTGAGATAATTCAAAAGCTTTCTTTTTTATGGCTTTAGCCAAACCTTTTTTACGAAAATCGGGCGCTACAATTAAGCCTGAATTAGCGACATAAGCCTGATTATCCCAAGTTTCGATGTAGCAAAATCCGGCTAAGGCTTGCCCTGTCAATGCAATGACAGCTTTACCAGATTTCATTTTTTCAAGAATATATTCAGGATCACGTTTAGCAATTCCTGTACCTCTTTTTTGTGCTGATTGTTCGATCAATTGACATATGGCTTCTGCATATTGATAGTGTTTAAAATTGGCATTAATTATTTCAAAATCCATTAAGTATTCATTTAATAAAAGACATAGAGATGGCTTAGGAAACTAGTTCAAGTGATGACAGCATGAAAAGATATATCAAAACATATCTAATATTCAAAGTCAAGAACAAAGGCAAAATGCCTGTTTCCAAAAAATCCAAATATTTGAAATTATAATCGGCAGGAAAGAATTCACCTACCTCGTGGGTAATATGTTATTTATGCGCCCAAAGGGCGACGCACTGCACGACCACAACGGCGAGAACCGTTTAGAATAGAAAAGTTATATGTGGTAATGGTGAATAACATCGGGTTAAATGTATGTCTATTTTTTTTATCGTGCAACTATTTTTAAAAATCATTTCATTTTTTTGATTCATAGGCTATTTGCATTCTTCATAAATCAATGATATATGCAAGATCAAAATTTTGCTTTACACTGAAACACTTACTTGTTTTTTTTAAAACATTCAATTCAAACCAATAATAATTTTGTTTGCCATTTATTACTATCTTCTTATTTTCTTACGAAAAAATCAATCCGTAAGATTGGAATTAGTCAAACCATTTCTTTTAATAAAAAAACTCCCTCTCCGAAAATCGGAGAAGGAGTTTATCAATAAAACACTTAAATAAACTTATTCTTTTATCACCATCATTCGCTTTACTTTACTTCGATCAGCTATTGATAATTTATAATACAAAATATTTGCATTTTTCAGATCAGCACTACTAATGACTACTTCATTGTAACCGGTTTCGTAATTTCCATCTAATTCTAAAAGTAATCGCCCCGTTAAATCATAAACGGTTAATTTCGCGTTTGATGCTTCTGGTAAGTAAAACCCAATTGTCGTTTCACTTCGGAATGGATTTGGCGTATTTTGATATAAATCAAAGGCATCTTTAAGTCCACCTTTATCAGACTGGAAGTCCAGAGCTACATCCATTAATCCTTCAGTCGTACTATACGCTTCTCCTGGAGTATATCCAGTGCTCATTTGCATTGACTCACTCAATTGAGTGGCCAATTTAGCTTTAAAGCGTAAACTAAATAATACTGCATCATCTTCTAAATTAATAGCTGAACGCTGATTCCAACTATGTGTGATTACTCCTTCAGCTAGATGACTCAATCCAAAATTATCAGCTGTCATATTTGATAATTCACCTGGAATCAAATCTACAAACTCTAAAGCCTCTTGATCAAAATTCAAACTTAACTGATAACCCTGAACCATTGTAAAGTCTTTAGCTTTAAAGTCTACAATGTATTCTTCGTTAGCTGTTAATTTTTGATTTCGAATAACGAATTTCAGTTCTTCCAAATCGTCCCGAGTATCACCAAGCATAAATTGATTTGGAATCGCCGTACCATTCACATCTCCGATTTTAATCGCAACGAAATCTGCAACTTCGTTTTCTTCTAAATCATTTACATTAAATGTTTCAGGGAATGTAGCAACAAAAGGATTGTTAGGATTCGCAAAAATATAATCCTCACTTACAAATCTCCAAGAAGTATTATTTTCAAATTCTTCATCAATTAATAAAATCATTTTGCGAAGTGCGATCATATCAAAGGCAGTAATGTCACCAGAATTATTCACATCTGCTGCAATTAATTTATACGGTGAATCTAAAGATTCAATACCTAGGACATGACGACTAATCATGATTAAATCCATAGTCGAAATACCATTCAATGGATTATCATTTCGAGTAGGTGAAACGGTATAATTATTTTCAGATGGTAATTCAAATTCAAAATAACCATCATCCCCTGTTTCCATTTCTTCCTCTATATCTGATCCACTTGCCATGACTTCAACCAATTCTACTAGCTCATCATTCTCTGTTCTTAAGTGTCCAGAAACAGTCATGTTAATGGATTGAGGTCCATCTTTCAAGTAAAACTTCGCAGTGGTTGTACTTGCGTTTCCACAATTGTCCGTTGCAGTAAAAGTAACAATCGTTGTTGAAATTAGTCCAGTTCCGCAATTTTCTGCATTGGGAGAACTTGGAGAGAAAGACCATGTAATTGTATTGTCACAATTATTATCAATGTCTACTGAGTTCATTGC
>CAYTVR010000231.1:0-11962 GCA_964441245.1 uncultured Saprospiraceae bacterium
ATATAGATTTTTTGGCCGAAAGCCTACATCAAAATGCATTTGAAAGTTTGTATCGTTTTCCCCATTTTTTAATACCATTAGCGGTATGGTTTTGGTATCGGGGATTAAATGGTAAGCGTTTAAAAGTAAATTAGTTCACAATGAAAGTTAAATTCATCCTATTAATTATTTTATTATCCATGCTTTTTACGATTAGTAGTTGTATGCTTTTTGGTCGAAAATACGGAACAACTTTTTCAGCAAATGAAAATAGTATGGCTTATAGTAAAAAAACTCCTTGTCAAGTGAGAGCAGTTTTCAAGATGGATACAACTGAACTAAATAAATATGAATGGATAGGTACTTGTCAATCGACCATGCCTTCAGGCGGGGTTAGGCGAACGACAAATAATGCAATGAAGGAAATTGAGAAATGTGCCTGTAAACATGGAGGAGACTTAATTAAAATCATGGGAGCAAATGAACAATCTGGAGTATCTGGTTCTCCAATTAGACGATTCAATCCAAATTCTCGGAGAGTTGTTCACTATGATGGCATTATTGCAAAAATATTTCGGAAAAAAACGTAGAATTACCCATCCTAAATTGGCAAAACACTTTTTTCATTACGAAAAGACAATCTAATAAAATAAAAATGGCAAAATACGATATCAATGATCCCACAGATTTAGACATTATGCGAGGCCAATTTGATATGATTTCTAGAGAAGAGTGGGAAGAATATATTGAAGAAGCTGAGGCCTTAAAACTAGGATATAAGAATATTAATATTCTAAAAACAGCAGCTAGAAAAGCAGGAATTTCCAAATACCTTAGCCCAAAAGTGATCAGTTGGGTCTTGTCCGTCGTAGATCAGATTGAAGAAAGTTTTGAAGAGGAGGAAGAGGAAGAAAATGAATGAACATAAGTCATCCCGAATTTTCCAGATATTATCCCAATAAGTAGGAAGTACCATGAACTTTAAAAGTCGCATTAGAACACTGATTGAACAGGTTACTCAGATCGCGCAGATTTCTCAACTAATGTGTCCTTCGATCGCTGGAAAAATCAGGGTAATCTGAGTAATCAGCAAGATCTACGTGCCATTTTTGGAATCGGAATCGTTAATCCATAAATACTTTATTACTAAATAAAATTAGGGATGACTCATATTTGACTTGAAATGCATAAGACCTTTCAGCCTTTTCTTTCTACAAGGCTAATATCTCAGCCATTCTAATCATATCTTCGTCAGGAGAACTATTCTTATTGATTGCATCATCAAATGAGGTAAACTCAACTTTCCCATTGATCAAACCACACATGACTCCCGATTGACCTGCCAAAAGACCTTCAACCGCTCCAAAGCCAAGTCGACTTGCCAGTACTCGATCAAAACCCGAAGGAGATCCTCCTCTTTGCAAATGACCAATTATGGCAACTTTGGTATCATAATGATCAAATTGTTCTTTAATCTTTTTGGCAAAATCTTGTGCTCCTCCATTTTGATTTCCTTCCGCTACAATGACTAAAGAAAATAACTTATTACGTTTGGCTCCTTTCTTCAGCTTTTTGATTAAATCTTCTACAGTTGTAATGGTCTCAGGAATTAAGATTCCACTCGCTCCAGAACCGATACCTGTCTTCAACGCAATATAACCAGAGTGACGGCCCATGACTTCTACAAAAAATAACCGATTATGAGAGTCTGCCGTATCTCGAATTCGATCTACCGCTTCAATAGCCGTATTTACAGCAGTATCAAAACCAATTGTATAATCGGTACCATACAAGTCATTATCAATCGTACCAGGAATTCCGATCACTGGAATTTTATATTCTTTTGTAAAAACTTTAGCTCCGGTAAAAGTACCATTTCCGCCTATAGCGATGAGTCCATCAATATCATGCGCCAATATGGATTCATATGCTTGTTTTCGGCCAGCTTTGGTCATGAATTTTTTACTACGAGCAGTTTTAAGCATAGTACCACCACGGTGCATGATGTTTCCTACATTTCCTCTTTCAAGACGAATAATGTCTCCATCAATCATTCCTTCATAACCACGTTTGATACCAAATATATGTAGATCATGATAGGTAGCTGTACGTACTACCGCTCTGATAGCGGCATTCATTCCAGGTGCGTCGCCTCCGGAGGTGAAGACTGCGATACGTTTAATTTTGTTTTCCATTCATTTAGGATTGGTTGGTCATTTCTTTTTCTAAGTGAAATTCAACCAGGTTATCTATCGGTTTTTTAATAATGATACCCAAACTAAGATTTCTTTCATCCAAAACCATTTTTAGGATGTCTCCAAAATGATAAGCTACTGATCCGACAAAATGAATAGGGACCTCATTGTGCTCCTTGTATTTGCGGACATGCCGATTTATAAATACACTAAAGGCTTGGTTGACCAAACTTTGAATGTAGATATGATCTTTATGATTGGACATAAATTTTGCAAAGGACGCAAGATATACATTTGCCGAATCATTATCATATACTTTGTTTAAAAAGGCACGTTTGTCGAAAGAAAATTCTTCTTCAAATGCTTTTTTAATATCCTCTGGAAATTCTCGATAGAAATATCCTTGGATTAATAATTTACCTAGATGAGTTCCACTGCCTTCATCACCAAGTAAATAACCGAGGCTAGTTACATTGTCGGTAATATCGACGCCATCATAAGAGCAAGAGTTGGAACCTGTTCCTAAAATACAGGCAATGCCAGGTTGATTTTTGCAGGTGGCTCTAGCTGAAGCTAAAATATCGTGTTTGACTTCGATATACGCTTTTGGAAAAACAGCTTGTAGGCCTTTCTCAACAATCGAACACCGAAAGGCATCAGAACAACCAGCACCATAATAGAATACTTTTTGGATTTGATCTCGATTGATTTTTCCTTCAAAATCTTTTATAAGCTCTTGGCCTATTTTATCACTGTCGTGGAAAAAGGGATTAAATCCCATGGTACTTAAAGAGGTAGGGTAGGCATTGGCATTTAAGAACTTCCAATCTGCTTTGGTAGACCCACTGTCAACTATAGCTATCATAAGGCGATTTTTATTTTCAACAAAAGTAGTGTAAAATTTACACTAAGTAAATATTTGAGGATAGAATTTATCAATTCTGAGTCAAAAAATATCAATAATTCAGTGAAAATTTAGATTTGGAAAGCAGTTTAAAACTTTTTTTAATTTTTTTTACACATCCTTTACTATTTTTTTCTTGCTTTGATTTTAAATCTACTTGATTAAATATCAATCCATTTTGAATAAGCCAAATAACATATATATCCTCTTTTTTCCAAATCTCCACACTTATTAACAACTAAATGTTTAAAACAATTCTTGAAATTACAAACAAATAGTTTTAAATTTGTGTCAATGGAAAAATTCAATCATGCTTTTCAGTACATCAATCAACCATAATTATTAAGTAAGAAATCAAATTCTTACTTAGGTACTGAATTATCCCAAAATAGATTCATCATGAAAAAAATTAATTTACAACCGCTACAACATTACACTAGTTTTCAATTCTCTGCGCATACCAAAGAAATGGTGCAACGCTATTGGGTCAAAGCTCTATTTGTGTTTTTAGTTTTATTTGTTTTGCTTAAAAAAGACATCTCTTTAGAGTTTACGATGCATTCTGCTGGCACGCCAAAATCAGAAAGTCAGTCTCAAGTTTTACCTGCTACAATGAAATCTTCTTTACACCATACTAATGAAACGACCATCTCAGCTCCAGTCCATCAAAAACTAAATCAAACACCAAGTGTTGAAAATATGGCTATTTTGGAATTGCCTTCCTTGACAAATAATACCATAGAAAAAGCACCGATTGAAAATAAGGTAGACAAAGCAGAAAAGGAAAAAGTAGTGATTCCTGCTTCAATGAAAAAAGAGAAAAAATTAAAAACCAAAGATCAAAATTTGGCCAACACTTTTGCTAACCTTGGTTTTATTTTAAATCCTACTTATGCCAGTCGACATAATATCAAATCAAGTATTGTTGCGCAAAAAAAACAGAAGTGTAAAAATTATGTTAGGCGTTTTTCTCCAATCGCTGTCGCGGAAATGAGAAAATATGGAATCCCAGCGAGTATCACCTTAGCTCAAGGTCTTTTGGAAAGTAATGCCGGAGAAAGTCGTTTAACAAAAGCCAATTCAAATCATTTTGGTATTAAATGTTTCTCTAAAAATTGCGGAAAAAATCATTGCTCAAATTTTACGGATGATACACACAAAGACTTTTTTAGAAAGTATCCAAACGCTTGGGAAAGTTATCGAGCACATAGTTTATTTTTACAAGGCAAAAGATACAAGCGGTTAAAAAAATTGGATCAAAAGGATTATAAGGCTTGGGCAAAAGGTCTGAAAAAATGTGGCTATGCAACAGATAAAAGATACGCCGAGAAGTTGATCAGAATTATTGAAGCATTGGGCTTGGCCGAGTATGATATCTAGAGGAGTCAAGGGTCAGAAGTCAGAAGTCAGAAGTCAGAAGTCAGAAGTTCCCAAGATTGTAATGACGATATTCTCCTGACCCCTGATTACTAAGCGCTCACTTCAAAACCCTCAGTTCAAATCGACCTCGTTCTCTTTTTTTACCTACAACATCCCAATTGCCATCATACTGGATTATCTCAGGAAAATATAGATCTTTTTCTTTTTTCAATTCAATATGCATCTTAACATCGAAGTCAAAAAATGCTCCATCATAAGCTAGCTGGTAGGTTCGAGCAATGACATTGAAAGTCGTTTTGTCAAAATAAGTTCGAAGATGCTTGATGACAGTTTTGTTTTTTTTCTTCTTAAGAAATTCGGGCTTTACTTGGGCAGTAAAAACATAGGCATCAATTTCATTTTTGTATAAATCAGACTGAATAGAGTAGTCATAATAAGCTTGCATTTTTTTGTCAAAAATAGCGGTTTTATTTCCAATCAATGGAACATTAGCTTTTTCACCAGGACTAAAAATCAACTTTTCTAATTCGGCAATATGTTTAGCGATCCCTTTTTTTCGCTTCCGTTGATGAATTCCATTTTCAGCGGATTCGCATATAGTTCCTTCGGTAAAAAAGACTTTTTCGTAAAGCAATGCTGTGTAATATCGATGCTTCTTTTTTCTTTTGTAAAATTTACCTATGACTTTTTCATCCAACACTTCCATCTGGCGACAGTCGCCATCAGAAGTTTGTCTAGTATGGCTTTTATAACTAGCTTTTATATTCCCTTTTTTGTCAAAAAAATATAAATCGTTTTCAAACTCAAATGTAATTCGATGTAAGTTTTTAAAAGCTTTGTAAAAGGATTCATCTTTACGAACCATCCGGATAAAATCATCTACATCAAAGCCTTGTCGAGTGGCACTGACCACGATAGAATCCAAATGAACAATACCACCAAAATCATCAATTTGGGTAACCGCAGAAAAGGGAAGAATGAAGAAAAGGATGGACAAAAATAGTTTAAAGAAAAAATGTGGCTCTAAAGAATATTGAAAAATCAACTTTCTTTTAGACCCACATTTTTTAAAGAAGTTCAACATGTAAAATTAGGAATTAAAAGTATTTTAGACGTTGAAACGGAAGTGCATTACGTCACCATCGCCTACGACATATTCTTTCCCCTCAACGCCCATCTTACCAGCTTCTTTTACCGCACTTTCAGAGCCTAAAGTAACATAATCATTGTATTTAATCACTTCAGCACGAATGAATCCTTTTTCAAAATCGGTATGAATGACACCAGCAGCTTGAGGAGCTTTGGTTCCGACTTCAATCGTCCAAGCACGCACTTCTTTTTCTCCGGCAGTAAAGTAAGTAATCAAATTGAGTAATTTGTAGCAGGATCTGATCAAGCGATTCACACCTGCTTCTTTTAATCCCATTTCCTCAATAAACATTTGACGCTCTTCTTTGCTATCCAATTCTGCAATTTCTGCTTCAATACCTGCACTGACCAAAATGACCTCAGCATTTTCATCTTTGACCAATTCTTTGAATGCTTTAGTGTAATCGTTGCCTTCTTTGACAGAAGCTTCATCTACATTGCAAACATAGAGAATCGGTTTAGCAGTTAACAACTGCATTTCATCCATCAGTTCCTGTCCTTCTTCTTCCAATTCTAAGGTTCGTGCAGCTTTTTCATCCGCAAGATGATTTTTGATCTGTTCGCCGTATTCAGCTAATTTGACCAAAGCCTTGTCTCCACCTTTTGAATTTTTCTTTAATTTTTCACATCGTTTCTCTGCGGTCTCTAAGTCTTTTAGGATCAACTCCATATCGATGATCTCCTTATCACGGACGGGATCAACGCTGCCATCCACATGAACAACATTACCATCATCAAAACAACGAACCACATGAACGATTGCATCTACTTCCCGAATGTTCGCTAGGAATTGATTGCCCAATCCTTCCCCTTGACTCGCTCCTTTGATCAAACCCGCAATATCTACAATTTCAATGGTTGTAGGTAGAATTTTTTGAGGATTGACTAGATCACTTAGTTTATCCAATCGTTCATCAGGAACTGTAATCATGCCAACGTTTGGATCTTTTGTAGCAAAGGGATAATTGGCCGCTAAAGCTTTAGCGGAAGTAAGCGCATTAAACAAGGTCGATTTTCCAACATTGGGAAGTCCGACAATACCACATTTTAGTGCCATATTTTTATTCTAATTTATATTCTTTAATTTTGAGGTGCAAATATATGATAATTCGCTAATCATTTCAACAATGAATTTTCTTGCTCACCTATTTTTGTCCTGCGGGAATGAAGATCTCCTTATCGGAAACTTTATCGCTGATTTTATTTCTAACAAAGAAGTAAGACAATATGGCCCTGAAATTCAGAAAGGAATTCTTTTACACCGGAAAATTGACTCTTACACAGACAACCATCCTGTAGTGCGACAAGGGACACATCGTTTACAGCCCAATCATCACAAATATGCGCCAGTCGTCATTGATATCCTGTATGATCACCTACTCGCTAAGAACTGGAATCGATATCAGGGCCAAGAATTAACTGAGTTTAGTCAAGAAGTATATGCGATTTTAGAAAACAGAATGGAAGAATTACCCAAAAAACTAAAAAAACGCCTTCCTGAAATGATTGCAGGAGATTGGTTGACTCAATATGGAACGGAAGAAGGAATGATTTTTACCTTTAAAAAAATGGACGAAAGGACTTCTTTTCCCTCTAATTTTGTTAGTGCAATGGAGGATTTAAAGAAAAATTACGAATTATTCGAAAATGAATTCAATACCTTTTTCCCTGAAGTGATCAATTTTGTGGATACACATTGTGATTGTTAATGGACTATTTAGGGGGTATTCCCTTCTAATGTTGGAGGCGGGTGAATCTTAGTTTTACAAAACGAGTGATTTACGTTGTAAGTGGCGGGTTTGGAAAGGCCAAATAGAAGGGTGCGGGTGATCGGCATTGAAGTCGAACTTCAAGCAACACCTACTAACCCTTACGCAAGAAAATAGATTGGACTGAGTTTTTCTGAATGATAGAAGCTTAATCAACTAATTATCTTTTTTAAACCAAAAATCCCTTCTAACTGATTCAAGTTAGAAGGGATTTTAGTCATAATATTTATCTTAAATACTTATCCTTCAAAGTGCAAAGAAATAGTAAAAGACCTTGAAAGGATTTTTTCAATCACTCTTGATCGTTCCAGATCATCATCAAAAATTAAGATATTACTCAATCCATGAGAAACTTTTAGCTCAGGAGAAAAAATAAAGTAAGGAAAGAAAAACTGAACTCCTGCACCATATTCAAAGGCAAAGTCAGTAGGAGCAATCTTAACTAATTCATCTCTTTGTCGAGTTCTAGAATCACTGGCTACATCAAAGGAATATTTAATACCTGCGATGATAAAAAGTCGAATATCGTTATACGGTTCGGATTTGTATCGAATTTGAAAAGGTAATTCTACAAAAACAGATTCTATTTTCTGACCAAATCGCCTTTTATTTTCAGGAGAAGTGTAAGAAATATTTCTTTCTGCAAAAGATAGGGTAGGAAGAAAACGAAAGTCGAAATAATCTCCAATTTTAAGATTACTGACGATACCAAGGTTAAAACCAGGCCCAGTAACCGAGTTGGCAGAACTAATACTATCATTTAAAATAAATCGCTCAGAGCGAAAAATCCTAAAGTCTGAAGTATTATACGCAAGAGTAATCCCAAAATAATAGGGCTTTTGCTGAAAATCGAGAAAGTTATAGTTTCCTTTGGCTTTCTGGCCAAACATAGATGTTTGAGACATCAAAAATAACAGTCCCAGGAAGATTACTTTTCTCCATGGTAAATCGAACATATTCCTAAACTGAGTCGTGTACATTGATTTGATTTGAATCCGGTTTTATCTAATACTTCTACAAATTTCTGTCCATCTGGAAACGCTTGTACTGATTCATACAAATATCGATAAGCGTCAGGGTCTTTCGACGTAAATTTGCCAATCGTTGGTAAAATGTATTTAAAGTAGGTGTTGAACAGTTGTTTGAAAGGAAAGACAGTTGGCCTTGAAAATTCTAGGACAACCAGTTGGCCATCTGTTTTGAGTACTCTTCTCATTTCCTTTAAACCCTTTTCCAGATTTTCGTAATTTCTTACACCAAATGCAACGGTAATTGCATCAAAGCTATTGTCTTCAAAGGGTAAATTTTCTGAATCACCCTGTGCTAGACTAATGACTTTATCCAATCCTTTTTTCACAATTTTTTTATCACCAATGGCCAACATTTCTTTAGAAATATCAACACCAACAATCTCTTTTGGATTCAACTGCTTCGCAATTTCAATCGCTAAGTCTGCCGTTCCGGTGGCGACATCTAAGATTCTTTGAGGAGCATAAGGTTTCAATTTATTAATGGCTTTCTTTCGCCAGATGGTATCAATCCCTAATGATAAAAATCGATTTAGAAAATCGTAATAAGGTGCAATTGTATCAAACATATTGGAAACCTGTTCTTTCTTCCCAGAGTCCGAATTTTTTAGTGGCTTTACTGTTTTTTCCATATTAATTGGTACATAATTACAAAATTGGGACAAAGATACTCTTACTAATGGTCAAAATGTAACTTCCCTTTGAGATTTTAATAGAAAACTATGAAAAAGAAGAGAAAGCGTTCTTTTGAAAATGAATGAGTCCTTTTTATCCTAATTTTGGGTGAAATAAAAGTGATAACTATAAATGATCAATTATACTTGTCATTAAGGTATTTAACATCTAATAAGGTCAAATTGATGTGAGATTAGCTACTTAATTTGAAGAATATTAGTTAAATTTTGGAACCAAACTATTGGTCGACTTGATATAAGTTTGATATTCTGGATTGTCTTTGTATTTCTTTTCCAACATAGGAACACCTGACACTCTAGTCAATAACCATGTAATCGTTAAAGGGCCAATGATGGTCCACCACCAATTTGTACTGGGAAGTATACACATATATATGCCCCACCAAAGCAATATCTCTCCAAAATAATTTGGATGACGAGAAAAACGCCACAAACCAGTATTCATCAACTTTCCTTTATTTTCCGGATTTTGTTTGAATTTGAATAACTGCCAATCGGCTATACTTTCCCATAGAAAACCAACCAACCAAAGTATTGATCCGATGATCTGAGGGTAAGCCCAAGTATTTGGCGTATCATTTTCAATTAAAGGAAGGGCTATTATCCACATCAAAAAGCCTTGTAAAAGAAAGACCTTGAAATAAGCATTTATCATTTGTTGCTTGCCCCAGTTGTTACGCATTTGCACATATCGCCAATCTTCTCCTTTTTTTCGCCCACGAAGATAAATATATAGGCCTAATCTTAGCCCCCAAAATGTCACAATAATGGTCAATAAACCACTAATTGTGCTACTATGAAATAAGTGCATCCACCATGCAATACATACAAATCCTAAGCCCCATGCAATATCAACAATACTATTATTCTTAAGTATTTGAGCTAGAACAAACCAAATATTTACATAAACGAAAACCAAAATCAATGTATCTAAGTAGGGATTAATCATAGGCATAGTATTTGAAGATAAAAAGAGATAACAAGCCAGATCCCCCAAAGTTTAAAATGGTTTTAAGAATTCTCGTTTTAAACTTTATAGCATTTTTGTCATGTCACAAAAAGATAAAAAACTGACATGGTTTATCTTCCGGCGCGTCCTACTTTGCGATCAAAGCGACTGAGGTCATCTCATAATTAACCGGAACGAAGCAATGGACCTGTCAGGTTTGCAAAGATCTTTTAAACAAAAGGCAAAACTATGTTGCAATCAAGATCTGGCAGGTTCGCTTCATTAATCTTATACTTCCTCTCCCAATTATCCCCAGGATTAAAATCCTTCCCATTTTCTCCCAATGTTTTAGCGTAGTGAAATCATCCCTCGTATTTTATAACTCAAAAATTGTTTTAAAATGATCTTTCAAATAAAGGATAAACGCTTGATCGTCATGACACAGCTATTTTAGATATAGTCCACAAGGAGAATCTAAAAAAGTAAGTTATCGATAATCAAAACTTTATTAAATGATTTGAGACTCTATTTCAAAACAACTTCTAAATCACCAACATATTAAATTTAACCATGAGAAACATCCTTTATTTATTTTTATGCAGCGTTTTTCTAGTGCCACACACACAGATGAATGCCTCAAACTCAACCAATCATGTGACTGGAGATGGGTATTTATCAGATACCTATGTAGCAGAAGATGGCTTTACAGGTAAACGGGAAAAATTGCCCGGATACATCATTAAAAAGAACGGTAAAGAAGAAGAAGGCTATATTATGCCGGGTTCTGTCACCGATAATGAAGTGAAAATTATTTTTATCAGTAAAAGTGGTAAGAAGCAAAGCTTCAAACCAAAAGATATTAAAGGTTACGGTTACGAAAGTTCTGAAGAGGACGATTTAGGCTTAGAAGAAGCACAATGGATTCATTATGAAACGCATAAAGCGGATTATCCACCAAAACCATTTGCATCGAAATTAGTATTTATGGAACGGGAAGAGAAAGGAGCTTTGTCCTTATACTGTTACTACATTGAAGTGCGAGACAATCCTAAGAAACCGTATAGATACATTTACTATATGAAAGATGATGCTGGAAAGTTGACTAAATTGGAGAAAAAGAGCTTCACTAAAGTAGCCAAGAAAGTTTTTAAAGATTATACAGCAATGACAAGTAGAATCGGAAGAAAAGATTTTATTTATAAAAATCTTGATCGTATGGTTCGTGACTATAACTATTGGTCTGAAAATCAACACGATAGAACAGAATATAGAGTTGCAATGGTGAACAAGCAACGATAAAATATTAGAACAATTAATGTAATTCTAAAAAAGCGATAATATCAGTAATTTGGTATTATCGCTTTTTTAATTTCTTGCCTTTCTAATTAAAATTTCCTACCGAAATTCTTCTGTAAAGAAGTCCCTATTTTTTATAATATTTCATTGATTTTTAGTAATTTTGCATGTCTTTTTATAGTAGCCAAAAAAAAGGGTATAAAAAGGCACATTTTAAACCTTAAATTAAGAGTTCGCTTAAATTTACATTTAGCTGTAAATCAGCATTTAAGCCCACTTATCAGATAACCGGAAACACTATTTTCTGCTTCCTCTGAAACGTACTCAGAACAGTTAATACAAAACCTAATTGAATGGCTTTAGATCAAAGAATTATTCCTATCAATATTGAGGATGAAATGAAATCAGCTTACATTGATTATTCAATGTCTGTAATCGTTTCTAGAGCATTACCTGATGTTCGTGATGGCCTCAAACCAGTTCACAGAAGAGTTTTATACGGAATGTCCGAATTAGGACTTGCTTACAACAAAGCACATAAAAAATCTGCTCGTATTGTTGGTGAAGTTTTGGGTAAATATCACCCACATGGCGATACCTCAGTATACGATGCAATGG
>CAYTVR010000232.1:0-11901 GCA_964441245.1 uncultured Saprospiraceae bacterium
AATTGTTTTGGTCAATACCCTTTTCTAAACGGCTTTGAGGCAATTATTGTTCGTAAAAAAGATAGTTAATTCCAAAAAACTTCGAAGTGAATGACGAAGATATGATTAAAGATGATTGAAAGAAATTGGTTAGTTACAGGAATAATCAATATCCAATATCCAGTAAAGAATATCCAATTACTACACCAAAACCTAGCCCTCTACCTTTGGTCGCTTCGCCCATTTACGGATTTCAGCCAAAGCTGCAGCTTCATTTTTCCATGAGATCAGCTCCATTTCACCCAAACCTTTATAGTTCAAAAACCAAGTTTCAATAATTCTGTGCACTCCATTGTATTTGATCAGAAGGTCTTCAAATTTTTCAATTTTCATGACTTGTAAAGTCGAATCCATGGGTACACCGATGATTTTGGTATCAATTTCTCCACCATCCAATAATTCTAACATCGCTATTGGTTTCACTTTCATTACGGTTCCTGTTTTTTGGCTTTCGCCTAAAACTAAAATATCGAGTGCATCTCCATCTCCTCCCCGCTCTTTATCCATCATTGTGGAAGGAATAAAACCATAATTCCCTGGATAAGGCAAAAAGTCAATAATGCGTTTTTTTCCATCAACAACATCGACTTCAAATTGCTTATTCTCAATATTATATTCCACTTTTCGATTGGTTCCCGCAGGAATTTCAATGACGACATTCATGCCCTCTTCTGTAAATGCAGCCAACTCATAGGGAGGCGGATCATTGGACATTTTACAAGATTGAAAAAGGCAACATCCTATCAATAACAGCATTAAAAAAGTCAATCGAATCGTCATATTTTTATTTTGGCCTCAATTTAAAGAAAAACTTCCATTTGCTTATCCCCTTTCTTATTGATAAATTTGTTTTTTATAACGGTTATTTAGAATGAGATTTACTGAAAAAGGAATATTAAACGATTTAATTATGAGAAAATCATCCAATTTATACTTGATTTTAGGCATTACGATATTAATAAGCAGTTGTGTATCTAAGAAAAAACACAATGATCTAAAATTTCTAAAAGATCATTATAAGGTAGAATTAGACTCTCTTCGCAAAGATCTAGGAGAAGAAGGCGCTCCTGCTTTCACTGAATTTGACTTTAAGCAAAATGAAGCACAGCTTAAAAACGCTACAGCGGATTTGGAAGACATGCAAGAGCGATTCAACTATCTGCAAAAATACAATAACGATATCCTCAAACGATATGACGAACTTTTGGCGCAAAACAAGGAATTACTGAATTCTTCTTCGTCAGATACGCAACAAATCGTTGCCCAAATGGCCGAGAAGCAACGAGAATTAGATAAAAGAAATAAAGAGTTGGAACGCCTTAAATATGAAATGGATAAACTAACTACTGAATTGGCCACCGAAGTGGCGAATCCAACACCAGCTCCCGCTCCTCCTCCACCGCCAACAACGATTGTCACCAATGATTGCGGTCAATATGAGCGTCAAGTTGCTGAGCTGAATTCTTTATTAAAAGATAAGGAAAACAGACTTAATAATCTTCGAACAACCCTAAATAAGGCTTTGAACAGCTTTGCAGCATCTGATTTAACGGTTACTGAAGCCAACGGAAAGATCTATGTTTCCTTAAGTCAAAATCTTCTTTTTGCTTCTAATAGTGATAAAATAGATTGGAAAGGAAAGACGGCAATCAAATCTGTTGCGGATGTCTTAAATCGTAATCCTGACATCAAAATTGAAGTGGAAGGTCATACCGATTCGCAAGGTAGTGCAGCCAAAAATTGGGATCTCAGTGTGCGTCGAGCAACTTCTGTGACAAAGGTTTTGACCACTTATAAGGTTGACCCAAAAAGAATCACTGCATCAGGACGAAGTTATTATTTCCCCGTTGCTACCAATATGAACGCAGCTGGAAGAGCCAAAAATCGAAGAACAGAAATTATCTTAAGTCCAAAATTGGATGAGTTGTATCGGATTATTAATAATTAATTAGTCTTCTAGGTTTGGAGTATTAAGCTAATACGTTGAACATCAAGGCTGTCAATTACTTCAATAAAAAAGACTAACACAGGACAAAACACTTTAAAATTTAATTATATTTGTAAAATAAAAATTAATCTTTTAAGCAATATTTAAGAATCATTTCTTCTTGCGAATCGTTTTATAATGGCATGAGAAAATTTATACTATTTTTCCAAGCGATTATTTTAGTAATCCCAATCATGTTATCAGCACAACTTCGAACGGAGAAGTGCGGTAATGATCTCGTGCTACAACGTAACCTAGAACGTAATCCTGCCATCCTTCAACAAATCGAAGATATCGAGACTTTTACTCAAAATTTTATTGCAGAACATGGTTCACAGGCCATGGTTCGAGAGGAGTTTACGATTCCAGTTGTTGTTCATGTCTTATGGAATCAAGCTGAAGAAAACCTTTCTGATCTTCAAATTATCTCACAAATCGGGATCATCAACGAAGACTTTCAACTCAGGAATGAAAATTTGGGAGACATTCCAGAAGAATTTAAAGAACTGGCTGCGAATGTAGGATTCAATTTTTGTTTAGCTTCTATTGATCCTGATGGAAATCCAACTAGCGGTATTACTCGTACAGAAACAAGCTTTGAATGTATTGGAGATTTTGCTTCGACCTTTGATCTATTTGGTACACCTAGATTATTTTATACCGCTTTGGGCGGAAAAGATGCCTGGGATCCTAGTGAATATCTAAATATTTGGGTGGCTCCTACTTGTGGTTTTAGTTTAGGCTATGGATTCAATCCCGGTCAATCAGGCGTTGCAGAAGAAGATGGAATCGTGATTGATAGTCCTTACTTTGGAAATGTTTGTAACGATGGGCGAAATCATCATTTAGGTAGAACAACGACTCATGAGATTGGTCATTATTTTAATTTAAAACACATTTGGGGAAAACAAGGATGTGCTACGGGAGATGATTTTGTAGCAGATACTCCACCACAAGATACTTACAATCGAGGTTGCCCAGTTTATCCAGTCAGTAGCTGTGGCTCGAATGATATGTTTATGAATTTTATGGATTATACCGATGATGCTTGCATTTCTATGTTCACACATGGACAAAGATTACGGATGCTTGCCGCCTTGATGGGGCCACGTTCTGGTTTACTAGAGTCCAATGGTTGTAATTTGATCCGTACGGAACCTAGAGATTTATCAGTTACCATATTTCCAAATCCAACTCGGGATTGTATCCATGTAGATTTTAAAGCCAATTTTGATGGGATGGTCACGGTCTCCTTATTTAATGCCGTTGGCCAATTACATTTTCAAACAACTAACAATGCTTCAAATATTCGGTCCATAGATGCTTCTGAATTGGACAATGGAATTTACCTTTTACATATTTCGAATAGTGTTACCGAAGTAACAAAACGAGTCGGCGTTTATAAGTAATACAATTATTTTTCCTTCTATTCCTTCTGCCTTAGCGTATTCCCAATATACTTATCGGAGATTACGCTAAAGTAAACATTGGCAATCCTACCCTTTCCAAAACTCTACGTCCAGCATACATGACGTAGTGCTTGCGCGGGTTGTCTGCCTTGTTAGGTCATGTTTCACATTGTAAATATGAAATTACGATATTTCATGAAAAAGAAAAAACACATAATGGCAGCGACTGAGTTAGGGACTAAGCACTATGGCCATATATGCATTGTTCTCATCAGTTTTTATTCTTTTCTTTCATAGACATATTCTTTTCCATTAGCTGTATTTCCAATAAAAACTACACCTTCGTTTATAGTATATTTAATTTTCAATTTTGGAGTTGGTGATATATTTTTAGGTTCAAAAACTGAGTAAAATGTTTTGCCTAGAATTTCAAGACTATCATGGAAAATGATTTTATCATTATAATCATTTAAAATCACCCATAACAATCCATCACTATCGTCAAAAGAATTAGATAACCATTCTCCACAAGTAACAAATATCGATTCTTTAACATCTATATTATTAGGAGGAACGGGAATTTCTGAAAGTGCAATAAAAATAGGTTCTATTATCTCTCCTAGATTTACTAATGATAATTGTACTATTTGTGAAGTACCTTTAACAGTTTGACCTTGAGAAATATCAGTTTCGCATATTCCTCTTATTAAGTATTCACTATCAAAGTCTTGGAGTTCTGATACATTAAAACCTACTTCATCTCCTATTTCAGTTTTGAATATTATTTTTTTAGTATCCTCATAATTAGAGACATAGGATTTGATTGAATCACTCAAAATAAATTTTTCACCTTCTCTTGGCATATTACAAGAATCATCATTTTTACAACTATTCAAGATGCCGATTAAAATTAAAAAAAATAGTGTTTTAAAAATATACATATGTTTTAATTATTTGCTTAGATTCTTTTCTTCGTGTCTATCTCAGATCATTTTATATTATAAATATTGGTCATTTAATTTTATTGTTTAATTTCTCTCCAAAATAATAAAATCTAGAAGATGATTTATTTATTTTATCAACTAGAGTTCAATATTCTTTTATTGGTTTATTTGATTTTTCAACTTATTCATTACAATTAATTACAATCATGAATTCTTCTTTCTATTTGATTGATGAGAACTCGCGTATACAATTTGCCTGAAATAAGTATCGCCGGAACTTTACAGCTTAGATATTTAATAAAGGAACCCAAAAAACGAAGAAGAAGATCTAAGGAAGGATAAGATTTGGTGATGTGGATATTGGTTGCTCTAGCCTCAGGAACTTCACTGCGTTCCGATTGGATATTGAATATTCCTTACTGGATATTGGACATTCCTTCTTCAACATTCCTCAATTCTTCAAAAAACCTTGTCGGCCAGACAGACTACGCCCTTAAAATCTATTGAGTTGTGAGCCCGCATCAAATCGATTTCGGCCCCAGGGGACTTGTAAGAAACCAAGGGAACCGGGTTTTACTTTAAGTGAAAAAGAGTAAATATTATTTCTCGGATACCATTGAACGGATAAATCCCAACAATGTAAATCTCTTGAAAATCCTAAGGCAGGATAAACAAATTCTTTTGATTTGAAATCATAAGAAAGGTTCCCAATATTGAGGTTCCAGTTTTTGGTCAATCGAATGGTTCCTCCCGTTCGAATACTATTGGTTGTTACGATAAAAGTATCTCTTCCATCTACTCTTCTGACATTGGCTCTAAATTCATGACTGATTCGGAAATTATCAAACCAATCTAAGAAACTTTCTGGAGCAGCTGATCGATCACTTCGACCACTAGCATTGGGGCGACCTTTGCTAGTTTTGTCTTTTTTTGCTCCACCAGCCGAACGTTTTTCATTTTTTCCACTAATCAAATCCCGCAATTTTCTAACGGTCATTCCTGTACTCAAAGAGAAATTAAGGTCGACAAATCTTAAGGGTTTCTTATTTTCATCCCACCAATATTTATTAACAGGACCAGTCCCCGCATCATTCAAAGCATAAGGACTCAAACGAGCTCTAAATCTAAAATTACTCACACTCTTAATGATGGTCGTATTTCCAGTAATGTTCACATCACTGAATTTCAAGGTATCTTTTGCAAAATTGTATCCACCATTAACATTGATACTATTAAAGAAAATAAATTTCTTTTCCGTTGAATCTTTTTTAGAATAATACTTCGCTTCAAATCGATTGCCGATCGAATAGGTCAATCCCATCACTTTCCCATTGCTAGAAGGTCGATCAAAAACACCATTATCAAAAACAGAATACTGGTCTTGTCGATCAAATTCATCTCGTGTATCCGTACGGACATTTCTAAAATAATTAAAAAAGTCAGCCGTATAGTTCGGGGTATAATTTAAACTCACCGATGGTGTCATTTGATGGCGCAATCCTCTAAGCCAACCTTTTTTAAACAAGGCGGTTCCGAAAACTTGGGTATTAATAGAAATGCTCGAATTGAATAAGTGTAAAGGTTTAAATCCAAAACGAACCAAGTCATTGACTGAACCATATCCAGTCGTATCAAATTCCAATTTGGTCAAAGTAGAATCCAAAGGATCCGTATAAATCAACATCGTATCAATGTCCAGAGTTGGATCAAACTCTTTTTCCAAGTATTGGCCATACCAAACTTCTGTGGCATTGACACTTGGATTCAAACTAAAGTATTTAAAGATTTTAAAACTCGTTCCTGAGCTAATTTTTTGACGAATACCGAATTGAGCATCCTCTAAAGTCTGCTTCGAAAACAAAGTGGTATCAGTAGTGACGAATCTATTTTTCATTTCTGCATCATACTTCAAAGAGATTTGCTCATACCATTTTTCCTTGCCCCCTTTTCCTTTTGGCTTTCTAAATGGATATAGGGTACGTACATTAAAACGAACATTTGGAAAATTGACCGTCACCGCTCTGGTTCTCGTATTTTGAGAATGATTAAAACTTGCCGTCAACGAATAGGGTTTATCTACAAAACTTTGCGAATAAGTGATATTGGAAGACAAACTATTTTGTAGTCTACTATTGGCATCATTATTATTCCTAGCTTGATTCAGATTGGTTTGAATATTTACGTTACCTGAAAACTTCCTTGTCGGATGCGCACGGGCGTCTTGATTATGACTCCATCGAATTCCCATGGATTGATTATTCACAATGCCATAGCCCCCAATTTCATCTACACGATTATTTCCAAAGTCCAAAGTTAAACTTCCGTTGTATTTGTAGCGTTTTTTATAATTCATATCCGCATAGACATGAAAAGATCCACGTAGATAAAGATCCGCTCGAACGGTCAAATCTCTCGTTTCGCCCATGGGAAAATACCATCCCCATCGGGTTAAACCAAAACCCAACTGATCTGAAAATTGCCATTCCCCACGAACGAGTCCTGAATGTTTTTTATCTGAAATAGGAAAAAATCCAAAAGGTAAATATAAGGGTGTACCGATCCCTGCTATCTCGATATTGGAGGGGCCAACTACCGCAATATCATTCGGAACAATTTTTATTTTATTGGCTCGAATCCCAAAATGTGGCTCCGGATGATTACAAGTCGTAAGGACCGAACCAGAAGTATAGACAACATCATTCTTTTTTTCTTTTTGCTCTTTTTCTCCAATATATTTGGTCTTAGAACCTAAAACGTAAAGATCATTTTGCTTACTCTTTGCATCGTAAATAATTCCCTTTTGGGTCTTAAAATTATATTTGAGCTTATTGGCCTTAAACTCCTGTGTACCATCATTAAAATCTGGTTTTCCTGCTATTCTTCCGGTACTATCGGGCATTCCTTCCGCAATTGCAATATTATCTTTTAAGTTAAAAACGATATAATCCGCTTTTAAAATAAGGTCTTGATATTTCACTTCAGCAGCACCATATAAATGTACCACTTGATTTTTAGCTTCAAAACGTTGAGAATCACGGGCAGAATAATCTAAAGGTTCATCTAAAGCATCATCAGCATATTTAACACCAGTTGGTAAAGGAGAGGAAGAGGATGGCATGACTGATCTACTGGCTGCTATGGAATCTTTATAATTCCTAGGTATCATTGGTCTTTTCCGAATTCCAGTACTATCTGACTTAGAATTGGGCAATATTTTCCATCCTTCCTTGACCTTCAAAGAATCACTTTGCGGTACAATTTGTGCCATTAATCCAACTGGTAGCAGGAAATGAATGAAAAATAATATTTTGAGTTTTGTTTTCAAGCTATTTATTACGTTACTTTGCGCATTTAAGTTTAGTTAATGCATTTATTTTAAATATACTCCAATAGAAAATTGATCCAATAAGTCAGTAATAACTGATTGAAAATCAATAAGTATCAAGTTATAGTCGGAGTAAATTAAAAGGTATTCATAAGATAATGAAAGCATATCTCTTTTCTTTAACGTTGTTTTTGTCTGTTTTGCCATTCGGCAAGCCCAATTTTAACATTTGGAAGCTAAATTCTGGCAAATATATCAAAAACCATAGTACCGAGGACAACTACTGGATTAAAAAGATCGTCATTGACCCCGGTCATGGAGGCCGAGATAGTGGTTGTAGTGGTCATTCTCATAGAGAAAAAGATATTGCTTTAAATATTTCCTTAAAACTTGGTCGATCGATCAAAGCTCATTTTCCAGAGATTCAAGTCATTTATACTAGAAATAGCGACGTTTTTGTTCCTTTAAACGAAAGAGCAGGTATTGCTAATCGAAATAATGCAGACCTTTTTATTTCCATCCATTGTAATGCGATGGACAATGCCGATCAAGTTTATGGTTCTGAAACCTATGTCATGGGCCTTCATAAGGCAGAAGCGAATCTCGCTGTAGCGAAACGAGAAAACGCGTCGATTTTACTGGAAGCCAACTATGATCAAGTCTATGCTGGCTACGATCCCAATTCTCCGGAAGGACATATCATTTTGTCAATGTATCAAAATGCTTATTTGGAACAAAGTATTCTATTTGCCGAAAAGGTAGAAAAAAACATCAAACATCAAGCAAGACGAAAAAGTAGAGGTGTAAAACAGGCTGGTTTTGTCGTACTTAGAGAAACCACGATGCCTAGTGTTTTGATCGAAGCGGGCTATTTGACGAATGCTAGTGATGCTGATTTTTTAGCACATGAACGTGGACAAAATAAAATTGCGAATTCTATTTTAAAAGCTTTTCAGGAATACAAAAGAGAGATTGAAAAAAGTACAACGAATCGCATACTAGCCAATGCGCCAATCGAAAGAGCCGCTAGTCCTCGTTCTTATCAAATCAAAGGTTCTAGAAAACCTGCAAAAGTAAAAGCACTCCAAGCTGATCCTCATTTCAGACCTAGCAAAACACCTTCCGCTTCACCCATTCAATACAAGGTTTTATTAGCTTCTACGTCCCAATTAGCGGATACCAGTAAAGGACCTTGGAAAAACATTGACTACTCGGTACAAATGATTCAGGAAAACAATGCTTTCAAATATTACGTCATTGGATTCCAATCATATGAAGATGCAGCTGTCGCTAAAAAACAATTGAGATCAGCTGGATTCAACGAAGCTTTTGTGGTCGGCTACCAAAATGGCCAACGCATTGATCTAACGAAACATCGTTCAAGAAAATAAAAAACTAGAACAAAAATCATATTTAAGAGTTAACTAGAGGTATTAGAGATACTTTCAATCGCTCAAGACAAACCAAACTTATGTCTAACGAAACTAAAATTGCCATCCTTACCATTGTTTCTATTTCAATGGCCATTTTTGGATATAAATATATCAGAGGTAAAAATATTTTCTCTAGTTCTAATACCCTTTATGTGGAGTATGAAGAAGTAGAATTATTGACTAAATCTTCTCCGGTTTTCATCAATGGTTTTCCGGTAGGGATTGTCCAAGAAGTCCGTCTAAAAGAAGACATGAAAACCATTCATGTTACTTTGGATATTCAAAGAGGTGTAAAAATTCATAAAGATGCTATTGCAGAAATCGTGAGTTCCTCCATTATGGGTGGAAAAGCGGTTCGCATCATCAATAATGCTCTTTGTCAAGAAGGTACTTGCGCACCAAGTGGTGGCTACCTAAGAGGTCGAACTGTTGGTATGATGAATTCTTTGGTTCCTCAAGAAGATATGTCGCAATATCTCAACTTCATGAAAGACAACTTGGGAGAAGTATATGACACCTTAAATGCTAAACTTCGCGATCCAGATCCCAACAACGGTATCGGAAAAACCATTAGAGATTTACAAGGAAGTTTGGCGAATTTGAAAAGTTCAACGGATCAACTCAATTCTATCATGCTCGCCTCTTCTGGCAAAATCGACCGAACCTTGGGGAACATGGAAAAAATTTCTACAACGATTAGTTCCAACAATGATAAGATCGAATCTATTTTAGATAATGCTGCAAAATTTAGTACAAAGTTGGGTAACATGGATTTAGCCGCTACCATGTCCAAAGCAGATACTACTTTAATTTCCGCTAACAAAGCGGTTGAACAACTGACTAAAACACTAGCTTCTACAGATAAAGCGGTTGCTGATATGACGACTATCATGGCTAATCTTAAAGATGGAAAAGGTAGCATTGGGAAACTACTGAGCGATGAAACGCTTTATAACAACTTGAACAAAACAAGCATGAAGTTGGATACTTTTTTAACTGACTTCAAAGAAAAGCCTTATCGCTATATGCCTTTGAAGAGTAGAAAAAAAGTAAAGAAGTATGATCGCCAAGATGGGGGAAATTAAGCACTTGAATTCTTTTTGTTCTAAAATGTAGACGACTATCTTTCTTAGAAAGACCAAGAGCCAGCAATTAATAAATAAAAAAGTAAATTCATTTTGACATGAAGGCCATTCGCAATGAATATGAAGATCAAGGGGTAGAAAATTTCTATCGGCGAAATGGTGCTCATTATTCCAATCCACATTTTCCACAAATCAAAAAATTACTTGTACAAAATCAAGAGCGTATTGATTACAGCAATGTATTAGATTTTTGTTGTGGCGGTGGAGAGGTCGCTATGGTGCTGACCGAATTGGGATTTGATCAAACAAGTGCTTGCGATCCCTTTACACAAAAGGCCTATTTAAAAAATACGAAAAAGAAAGCACTCTCCTACTCTTTTGATGATGTGATTCGTGGAAAAATGCAAGGGAAATATTCTGCTGTGATTTGTAGTTTTGCCATGCATCTCTGTCCTAAAGAACAATTGTATCCTTTGACTCATCGACTTTTTGATACCACGAAGCAAATCATTATCATCACTCCTCATAAAAGGCCGGCCTTAGAAAAATTAGATGGCGTAGCTTTAGATTTTAATGATTTTGTGTTGACGCCTAAAGGCAAAAAGGTTTGGTTAAAGAGTTATGTGGCTGGTTAATAAAAGCCATTACTTAGAAAGTATATTTTGTTGATCTATGAATACAGCGATTTCCTTTGCCCATAATTCATAAGCTAATGCTGAAGGATGAACACCATCGCTAAAAAAATCATCAACCTTGGCGTTTTCAGAAGTTTGGGTCAACCAATTTTCAAATCTAATCGCCTTATCGATATAATAGACATGCTGAAATTGTTGAGGAACATCTCGCAGAGCCATGCCATGAAGCTTAACTAAGTTGCCTAAAACCAATTGAACGATCCAAGGAAAAGCAGGAAATTGTCCAATCGGTGGCATGTTGGCAATCACGATTTTACTTGTTGGTTGTTTTTGCCGAAGGGCTTGTAACAAACGAATAAACTCTTCTCGCCATCGCCAAGGAGTCGTCATCTGAAAGGTATCATTACCACCTAATCCAATGACAATTAAATCATAATTTTTATTAGTTATTTTAGGAACTAACATATCACGAACTTCCTTTGCTCGATAGCCACTTTTGGCGATAACTTCCCAGTCTACAGCTCCATTCACTTGCTGATTCAAGGCTTTCGCCAAATGTCCTGTTATACCAAACTGATGGGTCTTTACTCCGACTCCAGCGATGGTTGATTCTCCAAGCGTCAATAAATTTAGATGAGATGCTCCGCTCCCAATACGTCCTTGATTCGGTGGGTCCGCTTCAGGCAAACTAGGTACCTTTTTACGAACTTGTTTTCCTTGATAGATCAGAAATGGCAATAATGGAATAGAAATAATTGATCCAATGATAAATAAAATTTGTGCGAGCATTGGGAATGTTGGTAGTGTTTTTTAGAATTTTTGGCTTAGAATATTTTGAGTTTGTTGAAATAAATCAACATTGTCAATCGCAAAAAGTTGATTTTTACGACAAATCAATACTTTATTTGAATGGAAATCAAAGATCGTTATAGTTTTGTGATAATTAGAGCTTAAATTGGGTAATTATTATTTTTTTGATCTTAGTTTTATAATAGAGTTTATGACTAGCGATTTTGTATAGGAAGCAAATAGAGGTTTTGAAGC
>CAYTVR010000233.1:0-11865 GCA_964441245.1 uncultured Saprospiraceae bacterium
TCTCTTGTACACTATTGCATCCTAAGGGATTATCAGAAATAGATATTTCTCCTTCGACTCCATTATTTGATAAGACAGGATATAGTGCACAACAATCGGTCAGTAAAGGATTCAAATTAATTTGCAATGCAAAACTATTAGCTGGTAATTCACCAATATTTTGTACATTTTGAAGACCATTTAAGGAAACTAAAATGTCATTTCTAACAATACTTAATTGCCCTCTCACCTCTACCAAAGTAGAAAGTCCAGAAATATCTTTTAGTTGATCATTACCACCGATTACTAAATTCTTGGTCGTCACGATCCCTTCTAAAGCGTTCAAATTTTCTATTTTAGGATTAAGTACTATACCTAGAGAATTTAAATCTGTTTTATCGACCTCTTTTAAGGCATCAATATTTTCTAAATTAATATTATTCTGTATATATATCGATTCTTCTATTGTACTGAGCACTGATAATCCGTCTAAGTTTATAAGTCCTGTATTCTCAATATAAAGTTCAGAAATAGTTTCTAAATTTTGTAAACCATCAAGCGAGGACAACAAGGGCAAGTCTTCTAAAAGCAAGGTTTTATTTACATATTGTAAATTTAAAAGGGCATCTAAACTTTGAAGGTTGTTATTTTCAACAAGAATCAAATCAAGACCTACTCTTTCTAAACTCGAAAGACCTGCTACATCAGTAATAGAAGTATTCACAATAATTAAAGATCCTGTCACTTCTTCTAATTGACTTAATGCATCTAAATTATCGATGTCAGGCCCAATAAGAGTAATTTGTCCATCCCAAATAGTACAAGCAGGAAAGGCGTCTACTTCTGCTTGGGTAGACAACGTGATGTCACCCGAACAATCAGGTGCGGCGCAATTATCCAATATCTCTTGTACACTATTGCATCCTAAGGGATTATCAGAAATAGATATTTCTCCTTCAACTCCATTATTTGATAAGACCGGGTATAGTGCACAACAATCTGAGAGTAAAGGATTGAAAGTAACCCTTAAATCCATAGGGTTATTTCCTAAACCACCAATACTTTGCACATTTTGAAGACCATCTAAAGAAGCTAAAACCTCATTCCTATCAATATCTAAAATTCTATTGACCTGCAATAAAGTAGACAGTCCGGAAATATCTGTTAATTGATCATTCAAACTGATGACTAAACTGTTGACAGTCATCACCCCATTTAATCCATCCAGATGCTCTATTTTAGGATTAATCACTATTACTACAGTAATTAAATCTGTTTTATTAATTTCCTTTAAAGCATCTATATGCTCCAAATTAATATTCTCCCTTATTACTATAGTTCTTTCAATAGTCGTGAGCCCTGAGAATTGGTCTAAGTTTATAAGGCCCGTTCCGGCAATTTCGAGTTCAGTGATTGTTTCTAAATTTTGTAGACCATCAACAGAGGTCAATAAAGGCAAATCCTCTAATAACAATAAATCTATAGTTTTCAGCTTTGATAAGCCTTCCAAACTTTGTAAATTATTATCATCGATAAAAACTAAATCATCCCCTATTGTTTCTAAATTGGAAAGCCCTATTACATTGGTCAAAGAAGTATTCACTATAGCTAAAAATCCTGTTACTTCTTCTAATTCACTTAGTGCATCCACATTCGTGATGTCAGGCCCAATAATAGAAATATTTCCATCCCAAATGGTACAAGCAGGAAAGGCGTCTACTTCTGCTTGAGTAGACAACGTGATGTCACCTGAACAATCAGGCAATTCACAATTCGTCAAGATTTCTTCGATGCTATTACAGCCCTGAGCATTTCCTTCCAGAATAGCTTCCCAAAAATTATTACTAGCCAATAGAGGTTCGATTCCACAACAATTGTTGAGTCCTGTATTATCCATAATCGTCAATTCATCTACTGCGAGTACATTTGTAAAAGCATCCAAATTTGGTAGTAGAGGATTTTCAGCTATGGTTAGAAATTCCACACTATTTAGCATTGGAAAACCAGTGATAGAAGTCAACTGATTATTTTTAGCAATCAGAATGGACGTTTTTTGAAAATGCAAACTATTTTCTGCGATTTGGATGGATTCCAAATTCTCGTTTTCAATAATTTTTATAAATTCCATTTTGGAAGTAGCCACTGTAGGAAATACCAAATTCACTAAAGCAGTTTCTTTTTCAATCGTAAATTCTCCTCGATCATTGCCATCGTCAATAGACAAACTACTTATGCTAGTCAAGTTATCAATCTGTCCATTTTCTTCTAAAATAAATCCCCAAACTGTACTTAGATTTTCTAAACCATTGAGGGAGGTCAAGGTTGTATTTCGAATCAATGAGACATTACCTTCAACATTTTTCAGATTTTCTAAACTGGATAAGGAAGTAATTTTTGTATTAATCAAATTAAAATCACCTTTTACTTCTTCTAATACATTCAGGTTGGACAAATCCGTAATTTGATCTGTACCATCATCTATGATCGATAAATCACCATCCCAAATAGAACAAGAACCAAAAGCATTGACTTCCGCCTGAGTCGAGAGCATTATATTTCCATCACAAACGATTGGCTCGTCTGCTGCTTCAATCATCACACTATAATCTTCTACCTCTCCATAAGTAAATGGCGTACACGGGTCCGTCACATATTCATTCCTTTGCATGACCACTCGCATTGTAGTACTTCCTGTTAAAGCATCAAAAGGAATAGCAAAAGTATCCCACTCGCTTGCACTTAAAGTCCCGATGGATGGTGCAGCTATAGGTTCTGAGAATATCAATTCACTAGCATCGAATATGCCATTTTGATCAAAATCAATCCACGCAGAAACATATTCATCATAAGTATCCCAACTAAATCCAGCAGTCACTTCCATTCTATGTCCTACACTAACATTAGCACCATTTTTGGTTAAGACCGCTACTTGATTGGTGAAGTCAGCATAACCATTTTTAAAAGAGCTATGATCAAGATATACTTCAGAATTATTTGGATTTGAAATTTGAACATTCGTAATCCATTCATGCCAAGGAAAGGATCCTGATGAAGGACAATAGGTAGAGTCCAGTACGGTATTTGTTGCTGAACTTATATTGATAAAAATAAAAAACGCAAAAAAGGTTAGGTTTTTGATCACGAATGTAGAGGTGAAAATTAGTTTAGTTTTCATAAAATAGCAATTGTTTGATGGCAATAAAATAGTGATACCTTGATTGTTTATCATCAAGAGTTGATTCATTAAGACAGGCAATTGTTTTTGGAACTTTATGATTTGAAAAATCAAATTCTTTTCAAAGAAATGAAAGTATAAATATAGGTGTTTTCTATTTTAATGAACATTAATTGGTCATCTTTTTAAAACAAAATCATAATGTTATCACAAAACATTGACAACCAAATATTTAAATATTACTTATAACATATAAAGACAAAAGTCTGCGATCGCAACGACCGCAGACTCCCGTATTCAAACTCCTAAAGCTCTGTTATTCTTTACAATCGACTCACGACAAATCGTTTCGTAATCATTCGTTGTTCCGCTACTTTAATGCTCATAAAATAAACTCCGCTTTTGTAATCGTTTAAATCAAAACGAAGCGCTTCATTTCCTACTTGATCTAGATCTCTGCTTGCTAATTGTTGACCTAATTGATTGAACACTTGAATATTCGCAGCTTGACCTTCTATGTTTTTTAAGTTAACAAATAATTCATCATTCGCTGGATTCGGAAAAAGTACAATGGCATTTACGTCAAGTTCAAAGTCTATCAATTTACTTTCTGAATAACGAACCGTGCCATCATTCATCACTTGTTTTAAGCGGTAATAATTCGATCCCAACATCGGTGCAGCATCTACCTCTTGATAGCTAATTATACTATTGGCGGCTTGCACTAAGCCATTGGTACGGATGATAGATGTGTAATCGATATTATTGGCAGAACGTTCTATCTCGAAGTAATCGCTTTCCATATTCGTCACCCAATTCAATAAAACTTCTCTTCCATTTTTCTGTGTGGTAAAATAAAGATTTTCGACATTTGGATCGAGGATGATTCCTGTCGGGGCAGAAATATTAATCGTGTAATCTTCGACTTCTCCTTTTGCAAATGTTTCACATGGATCGGCGTATCCGCCTTTCTTAGCAGCTACTCTCATTCGAACATTATTAACTGCTGGAGTACCAAATGGAATCATAATAGATTGAAGTACTGTTTTGACTTCTCCTTGCACTTGAAATTGTAATTCATCCAGATCAGAAAAATCACCATCCCCATTCAGATCAATCCATACACTCCAATGCAAATCAGCAATATGGCCATCCCAACTTTTTCCTTCTGTCAATAAAATGGGGTAAGAAGATCCTGCAACTAAATTGGCTGTTAAATCTGTAAAATCACTATAACCACAAATCTCTCCACATTTTCCGGAAGGATTATCGATTTCTTCTAAAGTGACTCCTTCAATCCATTCTTCCCATGGCGCTTCAGATTTTGATTCACAATATTCACCTGGTTCGCTTTCGCTAAATGGCAAGACCGTAACTCCGACAAAACAAAAATCTTGGAAATCATAACAAGAGTATGCCGTAAATACTGATTCATATGTTCCGATCTCAAAGAAGCTACCAGAAGCTGGACCATTTAATAAAAATGGTTCAGGGTCAACTGTGCCTTCAGGGCAATTCGTTTGTTCATATTCCAATTCAGGAAAGTCTACTACAACGCCTGTTGCTCCTTCTGGAGCCATGACCGTAAGGCTAACTGGACAGTTGGTAAAACCAAAATCATGATCTGATATTCCGACTGTTACTTGACGGGTACAAACGGCGACATTTCCACAATCATCCCTAGCAATAGTCACTAATTCAACCCTTCCTATTCCCGTTAGGAAAGCCCATCCGCAACCTCCGCCCGGAAAATTAACTGAAATATTTCCATCTAAAACGGTATGATTTAAAGTAAAATCTATTTCTCCAGTCGGGCAATCTGTGGTAGCAACAGGGAATGGAATTGGAATTGTTCCAACACATGGTCCTGAAGGTGGATTACCATTTGGTGGAATCAAAATTACTTCATCATCTAGGCATTCCAATGTGACACCGCTGATAATATTTACCGTATAATCTTCCACCTCTCCTCGATCAAAAGTTTCACAAGGTTCTGCATATCCACCTCTTTTTGCGGAAACTCTCAGTCGAGTTTCACCCAAGGGTGTTCCTGATGGAACAAGAATTATAGCACCTACTACATCAGAACCTCCATATGCCTGTATAACTAATTCATTGCTATCTTCAAAATCTCCATCTTGGTTATAATCAATCCAAACCCGCCAATACAAATCCGCATCATGACCAGACCAGCTTAGTCCAGGAGTTAAGGTTGTCCCATAATTAACTCCGATATCTAGCGGAGTAGAAATATCTGTAAAATCAGCATAACCACAAATTTCATCACATTTTCCACTTGGATTGAAAATTAAACTAGTTCCAAACTCAGCAATCCATTCCTCCCAAGGATTATTAGCTCGAGAAGCACAATACTCACCGCTTGGTTCTCCACAGTTCTCCAAAATTTCTTCCACACTATTACAAGCCATTTGATTGTCTGCAAAAAGTGTTTCCTCGTTGACACCGCTATTATTCAACAAATCATAAATTCCACAACAATCTGATAAACTACTATTGTTAACGATATTCAAAAAATCCACGTTGACTAGATTACTTAAACCGTCTAAATCAGTAATGAAAGGATTGGAAGCTATCGTTATATTGTTGGTAACATTGGTTAATCCAGTCAAAAAATTCAAATTACTATTTGCATTTCCAACTAAAGTTAAATCATCCAAATTACTTAATCCAGAAAGAGGACTTAGGTTAGTTAATAAATCATTGATTTGAATAGAAACATTTCCAAAATTAGCCGGTAAAGGAGCTAATGCCTCGATGCTTGTCAACAGATTATTTAATTCAATGGTCAATGTAGTAGTAACGGTTACATTTTCCAATCCATTTAAGTTTGGAATTTGAGCATTTTGAAAAACAACTAAATCATCGACTGTTGTCAAATTTGATAAACTACTCACACTAACTAAAGTCGGGTTACTGACTATTGCAAAAGCTGATTCGACCGCTTCCAAATTATTAAGACCATTTAAATTCAGTAACATATCATTTTCAACAATAACCAAACCATCTCCATTGATGGTGGTTAAATCATTTAATCCGTTTAAGTTATAAAGGCTGTCTGCATTTGAGATCGTTAGGGAACCGTTAATCGTTTCTAAACCGCTCATGCTAAATAAATTCGTAATCCCCGATCCATTGATGGTAATATTTCCATCCCATGAACTACAAGGTCCAAAAGCATCTACTTCTGCTTGGGTGGAGAGTATAATGTCACCAGAACAAACAGGGTTAGTTTCGCAATTCATCAATATCTCTTCTACACTATTACATCCTTCTGCATTACCTTCAAAAATAGCTATGCCACTTCCTATGGTTCCCGTTGTCAATAAAGGATAAAGAGCACAACAATCATTAAGTATAGGATTGTTTCTCACATTAACTGTAAAGGAAGTAGGATCTCCTGTTCCATTGACTGTATTTAAATTTTCCAATCCATCCAAACTCGTTAAGGCCTCATTACCAAAAACAATCAGTGTTTCTTCGATAGTCATTAAAGTAGAAAGGCCCGTGATATCTGTTAGTTGTGCATTTTCGATGATCCAAAGGCCTCTTGAAACATGGGTAATGCCAGCCAATCCATCTATATTCAGTAATTGAGGATTGGCTATAATTTCTACCTGTGTCATATTGGTTTTAACCACAGATGCCAAAGCGTTGATATTTGTTAGGTTAGCATTACTATTAATCGTCAATTCTGAAACTTCTGTGAGACTTGTTAATTCATCCAGGTTGGAAATTCCTACACCGTTAATCAGTAACAGCCCTGTTTCAAGCGTTTCTAAATTTTGTAAACCATTTAGATTTGTTAATTGTGGTAAATTAAATAAAACCAAATTGCCAACAGTTTTTAAACTTGATAAGGCTGAAATATCTTGAAGACTTTCATTGTTTATGATGACAAAAACAATTCCTACGCTTTCTAGATCTGACAACCCATTGAGGTTCGTTAGAGAAGAGGAAACTATTTCTAATCTTCCAGATACACTTTGTAAGCCAGCTAACGATTGAAGGTTAGTGATAGAATCACCTGTGATTACAATGTCCCCATCCCAAGTTGTACAAGGACCAAATGCATCGACTTCCGCTTGATTAGAAAGCGTGATGTCACCAGAACAAATTGGAGTATCACCACAAGTAGTAATGATTTCTGCTTCACTATTGCACCCCGGCAAATTGTCTTCAATGCTAACTGCGTCGGCACCACCATTTTCCAATATGGGTAATACGGCACAACAAATACTTAGGAGCGAATTGTTACCAATTCTTAAAGTACCTGAAGACGCCAAGTTTTCTAAACCATTTATATTTTCCAATGCACTATTACCATCCAATATAAAAGAGCCAGCAGAAACTAATGAAGAGAAACCAGTAATGTCCATCAATTCTCCATTACCAAAAATGAATGCCGTTTCTGAAACGGCTGTTAAGCCTGCTAAACCGTTAACATTTTTTAATTTAGGAAGTCCATTTACCTCTAGTTCTTCTATATTGTTTTTTACAATCGTCGTCAGTCCATCAATATTTTGTAGCTGAGGATTGGTTCTAAGGATAAGAAACTCGCTGACACTATCAATATTGGATAGTTCATCAAAATTACTTACTCCAAGACTAATCAACACCAATCTTTCATTATTGATCGACGTTAAATTTTGTAATCCATTAAGACTCGATAGATTAGGTAAGTTATTCAATACCAAACCATCTCCTGTTGAAGTCAAGTTGAAAAGGCCACTGATGTCTGTAAGCTCCGTCATGGTGGAAAGGAATAAATTTCCGCCAATGGTTTCTAAAGAACTTAAGGCATTGAGCTGGGTCAAATCTGTACCTTTAATGGAAAAGTTTCCAGTCACTTCCGTTAAACCAAATAGCGAATCAATATTGGTAATGTCACTAAATAAGGCATCGATTTCTATTGATCCATCATAAAATGTACATGGACCAAATGCATTGACTTCCGCTTGGGTAGATAAGATGATATCACCAGAACAAACTGGAGCACTTCCACAATTCACTAAGATTTCATTAACACTGTTACAACCTGGTAAATTGTCTTCAATGCTAACTGCGTCGGCACCACCATTTTCCAATATGGGTAATACGGCACAACAAATACTTAGGAGCGAATTGTTACCAATTCTTAAAGTACCTGAAGACGCCAAGTTTTCTAAACCATTTATATTTTCCAATGCACTATTACCATCCAATATAAAAGAGCCAGCAGAAACTAATGAAGAGAAACCAGTAATGTCCATCAATTCTCCATTACCAAAAATGAATGCCGTTTCTGAAACGGCTGTTAAGCCTGCTAAACCGTTAACATTTTTTAATTTAGGAAGTCCATTTACCTCTAGTTCTTCTATATTGTTTTTTACAATCGTCGTCAGTCCATCAATATTTTGTAGCTGAGGATTGGTTCTAAGGATAAGAAACTCGCTGACACTATCAATATTGGATAGTTCATCAAAATTACTTACTCCAAGACTAATCAACACCAATCTTTCATTATTGATCGACGTTAAATTTTGTAATCCATTAAGACTCGATAGATTAGGTAAGTTATTCAATACCAAACCATCTCCTGTTGAAGTCAAGTTGAAAAGGCCACTGATGTCTGTAAGCTCCGTCATGGTGGAAAGGAATAAATTTCCGCCAATGGTTTCTAAAGAACTTAAGGCATTGAGCTGGGTCAAATCTGTACCTTTAATGGAAAAGTTTCCAGTCACTTCCGTTAAACCAAATAGCGAATCAATATTGGTAATGTCACTAAATAAGGCATCGATTTCTATTGATCCATCATAAAATGTACATGGACCAAATGCATTGACTTCCGCTTGGGTAGATAAGATGATATCACCAGAACAAACTGGTGCACTTCCACAATTCACTAAGATTTCATTAACGCTATTACAACCAAGTAAGTTGCTAGAAATATTAATGTCATTACTCGTCACCCCTCCATTGTTTAAAAGAGGATAGATGGCACAGCACTCACTCAAAGTAGCATTGGCCACGATCGCCAATCTATCAGTTGTCTCTACATTTTCTAAACCGTTTAAAGTGGTCAACATCGGGTTTTGATTGACAACTAAAAGTCCGCCAATACTTGTCAATGTTGAAAGTCCAGAGATACTGGTTAATTCATCATTTGTACCAATAGAAACAATTCCGTCCACATTGGTAATACCTGCTAAGCCATTGATATTTTCTAATTTTGGGTTTTCAACAATTTCAATTGAGGCTACTTGGGTTTTATTGACAGAAGCTAAGGCATCTATGTTGGTCAAATTAGGATTGCCTCTGATCAAAATAAATCCTTCCAAATCTACCAATGAGCTCAATTCATCTAAGTTGGCAAATCCCGATTCCGTTAAGACTAAATACTCTCCTATGAATGCTAAATTTTGTAAACCATTCAGATTCATCAAACTCGGCGCTTCAAATATTACAAGACCACCTTCTACACGCATCAAATTGGATAAACCGCTGATATCAGCTAAAGCAAGATTATTGGACAACACCAATTGTCCTCCGACCTTCTCTAGATTTGACAATGGATTTAAATTAATAACATCTGTATTAATGATAAACAAGTCTCCAGTAATTTCTGTAAGATTACTTAAGCCGCCAATTTCAGTAATCATACTTCCCAAACCGCTAATTGAAATTGAACCGTCCCAAACCGTACAGGTATTGACAAATGCATCCACTTCTGCTTGAGTAGAAAGAGTGATATCACCAGAGCAATTATCCGCGGGTGCAGCTTCAATATTGATCGTATAATCTTCCACTTCTCCGAGTGAAAACATTTCACAAGGACCATTAACGTAAGCATCTCTTTGCATGGCTATTCGCATTCTGGTCGTCCCTGTCAAAGCATCAAAGGGAATGATAAAAGTATCCCATTCGCTTGCGCTTAAAGTTCCATTAGGTGGCGCAGAAATGATTTCTGAAAATATCATTTCACTGGATTCGAATATGCCATTTTGATTATAATCAATCCATGCGGATACGTACTCATTGAACGTATTCCAACTATATCCCGCAGTAATTTCTAATCTATTTTCTATACTAAAATTCGCACTACTTTTTTGAAGTGTTGCCACCTGATTGGTAAAATCGCCATAGCCTTCTTTAAAAGAAGTTTGGTCTAAATAAGTAAGTGTTTGTTCAGGGTTTTCAATTTTAATATTTTGAATCCATTCTAACCATGGAGAAGTTCCATTGGAAGAACAATAGGTAGAATCAACTAAATTGTTTGCAGAGAGTGGTCCCAGATTTTGTAGGAATAAAAAAATAATTAAGTACCCAACTCGGAGATACATACTTGTTTTCAAACAGGGAAGGTAAATGGTTTTCATACTGTCGTGTTTATGATTTTGATAAAAGAATTTCTAGTTGATACTCAATAATTAGTATCAACAGAAAATGATTATGATAAAAAACAGTTTTGGGAATTTGAGGTATAATTTAGCATATACCTTCATGAATGAACATAAAAAAGAGGATGCCTCAGAGTGAGCCATCCTCTTTAATTTTGAAATTATTTTCAATAATTTCTTTTAGTATATTTTGAATAGAAAATCATTTTTGGACTTTCCATTTCAATTTAAAATTGATAATATAAAAATACAACTTTTATGCTGTCCAACAAATTTTCACTAAATAATTATTGGTTATTTTTTCGTTAATAAACATTAAAACTTAGCCACTATAAATTTACGACTAATAACTTTTTGATGCCCTACTTTAATAGCCATCAGATACATTCCTCCACGATATGTAGACAAGTCAAATCGAATCACTTCTTCGCTCAAACGATCTATTTTTTGGAAGGTCATTTCTTGACCGATTTGATTGTAAATACTGACTTCTACTTTTTGTCCAATCAAATCTGGAATATTTAAAAATATTTCATTGGCGGTTGGATTAGGGAATACCGCAATTTGACTCGGATCAATTTCAAACAGCATTTCTTGCAAGTTTGAATAAACAAAAGTCCCATCCGTAAAATATTGTTTGACTCGATAGAAATTACTTCCTAATAATGGTAACTCATCTTTTTCTTGATAATATACTGCGCTACTGACCAATTCGCCGAAAGGCTCCACATCAATAATCGCTTCGAAGTTAATTCCATCTTTGGAACGTTCTACGATAAAGTAATCATTCTTATATTCTGTATTAGTCACCCAACGTAAAGCAACAGCTCCTCGATCTACAGCTGCATTCAACACTACATATTCCGAATTAGGATCGCTATAAGCAAAAATACTTCCATCGATATTAATCGTATAATCTTCCACTTCTCCTAGCGTAAAAGTACCACAATCTTCTGGATAAGATCCGACTTGCATGGCGACTCTCATTCGAGTATTTCCTTGAGCTGCTGTTGTTGGAACGCTGATCAATCGATTAACTGGAGTAGTTGTTGGCGGAGTTCCCGCCGGACGAATCACAGAAGCCGCTAACTCAGCTGCATCATCAAAATCACCATCCTGATTGTAATCAATCCAGACTCTAAAGTAAACATCCGATTGAGTCCAACTAAATCCAGGTAATAGGGAAATCGTTCGTCCTTCACCAGCAGAAATGGTTCCAACTAAATCTGTAAAATCACCATATTGATCTTTAGCAGAAGTATTGTCAATTCCGACAAAACTGACATTTTGAATCCATTGTTGCCAAGGCTGTGA
>CAYTVR010000234.1:0-11815 GCA_964441245.1 uncultured Saprospiraceae bacterium
TGAAGGACGTTGGGAAGTCAAAGAAGCATTTCGTAATAATAAATTGACCGAGACGATGGATGGGATCTACTTTGATTTCAGATCTGATGGAAAAATGGTTTCCAATTTTAATCTCCGAGTGGCAGATGTTGAGAATCCATATACACTTAAAAAAAATAAATTAACTGAAGAAGGAAAAGAAAAACGGGATTTTCTAATAGAAACACTAGATGAGTCCCAATTGACCGTAATCACTAAGTATCAAGGGCTAGATTTTCGATTTATCATGGGGAAATCCGAAAATAAATAAATTTCCCTTTTTAAAATATCTTTCTATAAATTTTCCTAGATTAAGCAGTTCATCTTCACACATACACACCTAATTTTATCAGCCTCCTGACTATTCCAAGAAATTGGTTTGCCATATCCTACTGACTTAAGTATCTTGAGCTAAGAGTGGATGATGGCTACGTTTTGGTCAGTTTAAATCATTCTATATTAAGTGAGGCTCAAATCAATTTGTCCTATAATCGAATCAATATGAAAAGTAAATTTTTAACATTACTATTTTGTCTTTTGGGTTGGACTTGTTTTGCCGCAATTGATATTGGGGTGACGCATCATACTTTCAAAGGAAAGGAAAAAAATTACGTGGAGGTTAATTTATTTGTTGTAGGATCTACGGTGAATTTTAAAAGAGTGAAAGACAGCCTGCAGCAAGCAAATGTTGAGGTATTGATTTTGATCAAAAAAGATACTTCGATCGTTCAATTTGAGAAATACAATTTGATGAGTCCGTTATCAAAAGCGGCTCTGAATTTTGTAGATATGAAACGATTTGCTTTAGATAATGGAAGTTATCATCTAGAAGTGACAGTTACGGATTTAAATGATAAAACGCAACAGAGTACTAGAAAAGCAAAAATTGAAATGGTCTATGGACTAGATCAATTGTATCTGTCTGATATTCAATTGTTGGGCGCTTGTGAAGCCGATGACTCGGAAAATGTTTTTGTAAAAAATGGCTTTCGAATGGAAACGCTTCCTTTTAGTTTTTATAATCGAAAGATGGATAAAATGAGGTTCTATCTGGAAATTTACAATAGTGACCCATTTATTGGAGATCAGTTTTTGGTTCGATATATTGTCAAAAGAATTGATGGAAATGGCGAAAAGAAAGATGTTTTACTGGGGAATAAAAAAAGACTCCCCAAAGAAGTAAATACCTTTTTGATTCAAAAGAGTATCGCCAAATTACCTTCTGGAAACTATGAATTGGTCGTAGAGATTTGCACCAAGAAAAATGAAATTTTGATCAGCAAAAAAGTCAATTTTCAAAGAAGTAATCCAACTGTTGTAGATGATGCAATCGCTAATTTAGGAAAACAAGATGCCTTTGTTGACCACCTGAGTGCAGAAGAATTGAATTATGCCTTAAGAGCCATCGCTCCGATTATTGAAGATGATGGAGTGGAGAGATTGAATTTTGTGATTGCTTCAAACGATGTGAAAATTCAGAAAACGAATTTATATGGTTTTTGGGTGACCCAAAATAACACCTTACCCGCTGAGGCATATCAGCAATACATGCAAGTTGCAAAAGCGGTTGATAAAAAATTTAAATCCAGTTATGGACATGGTTTTGAAAGCGATCGTGGATTCATTTTTATGAAATATGGAAAACCAGATGATGTCATCACCGTAGAAGATGAACCGTCTGCACCTCCTTATGAAATATGGTCTTACAACGATTTTCCAAAAACGAAACAAACCAATGTTAAATTCATTTTTTATAACCCTAGTTTAGCTACGGGTAATTTTAGAACTTTACATTCCACTGCACGAGGTGAACTGAATAATCCACAATGGGAAGTCGAATTGTACCGAGATGATCCTGGTTCTCTTCGGTCAACTGATTTTGATTCGACAACGGTTCCTGGAGGAGTAGCTCGACGAGCTCGACAGTACTTTCAAGATTTTTAATTTTTTGAGTAAAAATGCTAAGACCAAAATTTAGGAGGCCCACAAACGTTTCGACTGTGGGCCTCCTAAATTTTGGTAGCCTTATTAATTTCACCCATTTAACCAATCAATATCACCACCCATAATGGACACATAAACAAAGGCTGCAGCTATTGGCGCAAGAATAGATAAAAGCATAAAATAAAAATAGCTTCGTGGCACTTTGGAAGGCTCTATTTTTTCTACAATAATAGACACAAAAAGGATCACCAAGAATATAGAGGCAAATACGCTACTAATCAAAGTTGCGAGGTATTCATTCCAAAGCCAAAGTCCAAGATAAAAGATAAATTCTATTAAAAAAGATTCCAAAGGTCGTATAACTGGCATGCTTGAATTTTAACAGCGTATTATAATATGAAAATGATTATCTTTGATTATTGCAATGTACAAAATTCGGATGATAGAATGAGAGTTGTGCTCACCATATATTTCTTATTGCTCTTGTACGGATCTATGTTTGGACAAACGATAGATAGGGGAGTATTGTCTCATCGATTACAAGAAGCAATTGAACAGCATCCCAATGCCTTTCATCACTTTTCCATTCTACTAACTGATCGCGTCGATATCAAAATGATGGATCAAGAATTTTATATACATCATACCTCAAATCAAGATCGAACATTTCAAGTGATTCATGCCTTAAAAGAAAAAGCAAAAAATAGTCAAAAAACTATTCTTGATTTATTGTATGATTCACCAAATGTTGATCACCATAGTATTCGACCTTTTTGGATCACCAATGTTATTTTTGTCAAAGCAAAAAAAGAAATGATTGCTACCTTGAGTCAACGATCGAATATAGATTGGATGGACTTGAATGGGACTTTGATGATCGATGAATACAAAGATGAAATAGCTCTTGCTCCGCCTCCAGCTGAGGGAATAGCAGAGACTGGTTTGATCGCTATAAAAGCTCCTGAGTTGTGGGCAATGGGTTATACGGGGTACGGTAGAATTGCGATGGGAGCAGATACGGGAATTGATCCAAATCATCCTGCTATTGCCCAAAATTGGAGAGCCTTAACCGCGCCAGTTGAAGAATCTTGGTACGACCCAAGCAATCCAAATAATCATACGCCAACTAATTGTGGAGATCATGGCAATCATACTTTAGGAACGATGCTTGGCCTCGATCGATCAAGAGATGATACGATAGGAGTGGCTTTCAATGCACAATGGATTGGAGCAGATGTTCTTTGTGGTGGTGGTGCTTTTTCTAATATTGCTTCTTTTCAATGGGCCATTGATCCAGACAACGATCCTTCAACCATTTCGGATATGCCAGATGTGATCAATAACTCTTGGTGGGATCCGGGAATTGGAGAAGGCGAGGATTGTATGAGTGCTTATGTCGACGTTTTAACAGCATTAGAAACGGTAGGTATCGCGGTTGTTTTTTCTGCAGGAAATGATGGTAGTGGCGTGGCATCTATTACGGAACCTAAAAATATCAACACCGATTTAGTCAATGTTTTTTGTGTAGCAAATGTCAATGGCAACAATCCTACTTACCCAGTGTCTGAAAGTTCTAGTCGAGGACCTTCTAGCTGTGGAGGAATAGAATCATTATTGATCAAGCCAGAAGTATCAGCTCCTGGCGTCAACGTTCGATCTTGTCAATTGGGTTTGTCCTACGGAACAAAAACAGGCACGTCAATGGCTGCGCCACATGTCTGCGGAGCTATATTGTTATTAAAAGAAGCCTTTCCTTATCTCACTGGAACAGAAATCAAATTAGCCTTGTATTTTAATTGTACGGACTTAGGAGAACCTGGAGAAGACAATACTTATGGTATGGGAATGATTGACATCAAAAAAGCTTTTGATTATCTGGTTGCTGAAGGTAATGAACCTGTTTCACCTTTGGTTTCACAGGATGTCATTTTGGTCGATATTGGAGCAGAAAAATTGAATTGTGATGGAAATATAGATTTTAATATTAAATTAGAGAATGCTGGCAGCACAGATTTATCCTCCCTTGATATTGAATATGCTTTGTTGAGTGATGGCAATCCTGTGTTTCAAAATGTAAGTAATTGGACGGGTAATTTGCCTTCCGGCGAAAGAATAACTATTCCAATAAATATTGCAGAAGGTTTGGAAGGTGATTTTGAATTAGAGGTGATCCTATCAAATCCTAATGGTGGAGTGGATGAGCGGGCTACGAATAATCAAATGAGTCAACTAATTTCTGCTTCTAATGCACCGCCAATTGATGTTCATTTATTAAATGATTTATCCCCATGTCTTGGTGCTAATGCAGTATTAGTTGCGGAAAGCGATTATGAAAATATTGAATACAAATGGTTTTTCTCTCCTCAGAGTACCTCTCCTATATTTGAAGGAAACATCTATCAGACACCTCCTTTAGCTGGAAGTTTGACTTTTTATGTTGAAGGAAGAGTAACGGATCATATCGGATTGGAATCTAAAGCTGAAGCAACTAGTTCCTTGGACATTAATGAAAATAATGGAAGATTGGTCTTTGATGCTCATTCTTCTTTTTTATTAAAATCAGTAAAAGTTTATGCTGAGGATCCCGGCTCTTATCAAGTAGTTTTGTTGAGCGAAGATAATGCTGTTTTGACTTCAAAGCTGGTCACTATAGAACAAGCAGGCGAGCAAAGGATAGATTTAGATATTTTTGTCTTTGAAGGAGAGAATTTGAAACTGGGTTTAAGTACTGGCATCGGTCTTCACCATTCTACACAAGCCAATTATCCTTACAATATTGGTAGTGTGATTTCCATTAAAGGATCTAACAATGGTTCCATTCCTGTTGATAATTATTATTACTTTTATGACTGGGAAATTGAGCACAAACATGTATGTGGCCGTCAAGCGATCCAAGTAGATTTTCAAGCATCCTCTTCAGCAGCTAAAGCACTTTTCGATCCATCGTCCACTATGGTCAACCTAAATTTTAACGGAGAAGTGCTCTTTTTTAATAACTCAGAAAATGCTGAAAAGTATTTTTGGGATTTTGGAGATGGGACAACTAGTATTGAGCAACATCCGACTCATTCTTATACAGAAATAGGAGAATATCAGGTGATTTTATTAGCAGAAAATGCCGACGCTTGTATCGATTCAGAATCAGTGATCATCACCGTGGAGGAGGCCTCTGTAGGAATAGCAGAGTTAGAACAAGATCAAAATGTAAAGATTTTTCCCAATCCGACAAGCGGACTATTTAATTTATGGTACAGTTTTGAACATTATCATACTTTAGACCTCATATTAACAGACATGACCGGTCGAGAGATCGCCCATTTTCCGCAAGGAGTACAAAGGGAAGGGAGACAATTATTGGATCTTGAAGCCTATCCAAATGGTGTTTATTTCTTGGTATGTCAGGTGAATGACCAAAAAATCATTAAGAAAATCATCAAAATGGAATAATAGCCGTTTATAAAGCGAATAAATTCTATTAAGCTCATTAACTTTGTGCTAAGTTTTCATACACTACCCTCAACAACAACATCTTTAATCAAATAAATTAAATTATGCGTAGATTATTTACGATTTTTTGTGTTTTTGTGTTTTTTGGTGCCTCTGCTCAAAACTTCAATCATGAAGCCATTGCAGATGAATTAATGAACCAGTTAGCAGAAAAACCAGGAGAAAAAATTCCTTTTTTCATCATGCTTCAAGATCAAGTGGATGTATTATCCATGAAAGATGATTTCAAAGCACGGCGAGTCACCAAAGACCAACGTTCCTTCGAATTAATAACGGCTTTACAAAATAAGGCTGCCAATACTCAAGGCCCTATTTTAGAATATCTTAGAAGTTCTACTAACATTCAAACACAAAGTGTACAAAGTTATTGGGTAGTAAATGTTGTTTATGCCGTAGGTAATGCACAAGCTATTGCTGAGCTTAGCCGACGAAATGATGTACTACTAATGGAACCGATTTATGATAAAGTGAAAGGAGAACATACCATTAATGAATGTGTTGCTCCTCCATCCTTGAATGGTCGAGAAAATGGTCATACTGCTATTAAAGCCAATAAATTGTGGGAACAAGGTTATACTGGTTATGGTACATTGACGATGACGATTGACACAGGAGTGGATGGTGATCATCGTTCTCTTAGAAATAACTGGAGAGGCTTATATTATCCAGATCAAGGATATACTGGTACTGGCTCAGAACCAACTGATTGTGATGGTCACGGTTCTCACGTTACTGGATCCATCTGTGGATTGAATCGAGTAGAAAATGATACGATTGGTGTGGCTTTTAATTCACAATGGATAGGTTCTCCACTAGATTTGATTGATGGTTGTTCTGATGTAGGATTAAATTCTATTACTTCTTTTCAATATGCTTTAAATCCAGATGGTGATGCTTCGACATCAAATGATATACCGATAGCAGTCAATTGTTCTTGGGGAACGAATGCGGAGTGCTGGAATGGTACTCAATTAGCTCAAACAATGAATGCTTTGGAAACAGCAGGTATTGCAGTGGTATGGTCTGCAGGTAATGACGGCCCTGGAGCCATGACCAATAATTCTAATGCCTCTATTAGTCTTTCAGAAGTGAATAGTTTCTCTATCGGTAATCTAAATGGAAATAATCCCAATTATCCCATCAACTCTTCCTCTTCACGTGGACCATCACTTTGTGGAGGTAATGGATCTATATTGATCAAGCCTGAAGTATCTGCTCCAGGAACACAAATTCGATCTTGTAGCGGTGGTGGTGGTTTTATGACCATTACCGGGACTTCGATGTCTGCACCACATGTTACAGGTGCGATTGCCTTATTATCTGAAAAGTTTCCGGATGCGATTGGAGAGGATATTAAATATGCTTTATATAATACTTGTACCGATTTAGGAGCAGTAGGTGAAGACAATGATTATGGAATGGGGATTATCGATTTAGTAGCTGCATCTGACTATTTATTAGCTCAGAATTTTGCAATGAGTAATCCAGTAGTAACTACGGATGTTATCGGTGTGAACATGGATTTTGCTACTTTGAATTGTAACGGTGTGTTCAATGGTACAATTGAATTTGAAAATGCGGGTACCGCTAATTTGACTACAGTTGACATGAACTATACGCTGTCATCAGGATCAACTGTGGTAGCTAATGGAACATGGAATTGGACTGGAAATATCGCTCAGAATGAAAGAATCGTTTATACTATTCCTGAGACAACAGCAGCAGATGGTTTATTTACTTTGGAAGTAGATTTTGTAAATCCTAACAATACAGCAGATGAACATCCTTTAAATAATAAATTGACTAAAGTATTAACGATTTCAGGAGAAGAAGCTTTGGTACCTGTCATTATTGGTGAAGTCAATCCATGTAGCGGTTCAAGTGCCTTATTAACTCTTGACTTAGAGGGAGCCAAAGAAATTGAATGGTATTTTAATGCAAATGCGACCAATCCTTTAGGTACAGGAAATACTTTTCTAACTCCTGGTCTGGCTGGAGCATTTACTTTTTATGTTGATGCTATTTTTGAAAAAAATGGAGGTATTACTGAATTTGATGCTTCTAATAGTGAATATACTGACGGTAGTGGTAATGGTTTAGTCTTTGATGTTTTTACCCCTTTAACGTTAAAATCAGTTAAAGTTTATTCTGAAGGAAGTGGTCCTAAACAAATTTCTTTACGAACGTCAACTAACGCTCAATTAGAGTTCAAAACTTTACTTTTACCAAGCTCTGGAGAACATACGATTGAATTGGATTGGGATATTGAAGCAGGAATTGACTATCGATTGGTATTGACGACTGGTAATGGCTTAGCACATACTAATGCTCCTTCTTTCCCTTATGTATTGCCAGGTGCCATGTCTATTAAATCAGGATTAAGTAACGATGATCCGCAAGGAAAGTATCATTACTTTTATGATTGGAATGTTGAATATAAATTTGCTTGTGGACGACAACCCATCAATATGAGCTTTGAATCTACTGATAATACGCCTGCCGCAAGTTTCGATTATACCGCGAATCCAAGTGGGGTAAGCTTCAATAATACGTCTACCAATGGAGCGACTTATTTATGGTCGTTTGGAGATGGTTCTACTTCTGATATGGAAAATCCGGTATATTCTTATGCCGCTATTGGTACCTACAGTGTAGCTCTAACTACGATTAATGAAGCTGGTTGTAGTGATACGGAAGTAATGGACGTTCAAGTTGATGAAGTGACTGCGATCACGGAGTTAGAGGCATCCAATCAAATTAAAGTTTTTCCAAATCCTACTAAAAATAGATTGAACGTACAATTCGAATTTGCGGAAACGCAAAACGTGAATTTCTCAGTTATTGATCTTTTGGGACGAACTTTAGAAAGACATCAAAAGAGAACTTACTTAAATGATCAACTAGAGATCAACCTAAATAATTATGCAGAAGGCATTTATCATCTGGTTTTCGAAATAGATGGAATCAAAGTGGTCAAAAAAGTAGTGAAAATGAAATAAGATCATCCTTCTTACAGTCAAACTTTTTTGGAATTAGACTGTTTAAAAATCCTCGACATCATGTTTTGTCGGGGATTTTTTCTTTTAGGTCATTGCATACAAACAAATAGAAATAAAATAAATGGTTCTTTTTTTGTCTGTCATTTATATGACGTCCTATGTTAAAAAAAAAGCTTAACTAGCATTAATTTTAGGATTACTAAAGATTTTTCACCTATAAAACTTCAAAATGCGTCAATTATTTACCTTTGCTGTCTTGTTTTTTATAGTCAGCGCCCAAGCCCAAAATTTTGATTTTAGCAAAATTTCTCCTGGTCTAGAAACGAAATTATCAGAACAACCAGATCAGGAAATAGCTTTTTACATTTTACTTCAAGATCAAGTAGATGTACTCAGCATGAAAAGATCTTTTGAAGATCGTCAAGTCACTTTAGATCAAAGATCATTTGAATTGATTACTGCACTCAAGGCTAAAGCTTCCGCGACGCAAGGGCCTCTTTTAGCATTTTTGCGTAACTCAGAAGCAATCAATCAAGAAAGCATTCAACCTTATTGGGTCACGAATACCATCTTTGCAAAAGGTAAAGGTGATGCAATTGCTCAGTTGAGTCGACGTTCAGATGTACAATTATTGGAACCTGAATTAGAGCGTTATTTGTCGGATCACGTTTACGAAGCTTGTGATACGCCTCCTATTCCTAATGGTCGTGAAAATGGTCATACGGCGATTAAAGCCAATAAATTGTGGGAAATGGGATACACAGGTTATGGACAAATTGCGATGATTTTAGATACTGGAATGGATCGAGATCACCCTTCTTTAGTCAATAATTATCGAGGTTTGTATTTTCCAGAACAAGGATATACTGGTACGGGGGCAGAACCGACTGATTGTAATGGGCATGGTTCTCATGTAACGGGTACTGTAGTAGGAATCAATCGAGATACCCGAGATACCATCGGTGTCGCCTTCAATGCACAGTGGATTGCAGGACCGATCGACTTATTAGGAGGTTGTAGTGATATCGGGCTGAGCGATATTGGAAATTTTCAATTTGCTTTAAATCCTGATGGAGACGAAACTACCTCTAGTGATATGCCAGCAGCCATAAATAATTCATGGGGTGGAGGGCCTGGTTGTTCCAACATGACCACCTTATCTAACACCTTAACGAATCTGGAAACAGCAGGAATTGCCGTAGTTTGGGCTGCCGGAAATGCAGGACCTAGTGCCTCTTCGATATCCTCTCAAGCAGATATTACTTTGGACCTAGTCAATACTTTTTCAGTTGGAAATCTAAATGGTAATAATCCAAATTTTCCTATTAATGGAGGTTCTAGCAGAGGGCCTTCACTTTGTGGTGGTACAGGATCATTATCGATCAAACCTGAAGTATCCGCACCAGGTTCTGGTGTTCGATCTTGTAATGGAAATGGTGGTTTTCAGACGATAGGAGGGACTTCTATGGCCTCTCCACATGTTACAGGAGCAGTGGTACTTTTAAAAGAAGCATTTCCTTATCTAACAGGAGAAGACATCAAATTGGCTTTATACTTCTCTTGTATAGATTTAGGAGCAGTAGGAGAAGATAATACTTATGGAATGGGGATCATAGATATAGAAGCTGCTTTTAATTATTTAGTGGATCAAGGCAATGAACCAGTTGATCCAAACGTCAGTAATGACGTCATAGCCATTCAGATGGATTCTGAAGAAAGATATTGTGGTGGAAGTTTTACAGCAACTGTAGAATTTGAAAACGCAGGAACAAATGATTTAACTGCACTTGATATTTTATATGAATTAAAGGTCGGTGAAGAGGTCATGCATTCTGGAACCTATGATTGGACCGGGAACTTAGGACAAAATGAAAGAGATGTTTTTGAGGTTCCTACTACGATTGTTCCTGATGGTTTATATGACTTGGTCGTTACTTTTATAAATCCTAATAGCCTAGCTGATGAACATCCAATGAATAATAAGCTGGGGACACAGATTTTAGTTTCTGGTGCAGAACCGATTGCTCCAGTATTAATTGGAGACGTTGATCCGTGTGGAGGTTCGAATGCATTATTGCAATTAGACTTAGAAGAAGCTTTTGATATTAAATGGTACTTAACTGAGTTTTCTTCTTCTGTCATTGGTACAGGCCCCAATTTTTTGACTCCTCCTTTGTCAGCCCCATATATTTTTTATTTGAATGCAAAACTTGAAAAACATGGTGGTATTATTGACAGAGAAGAAGCCAACAGTGACTTAAACTCTACAGATGGAGGTTTGGTTTTTGACGTGTTTACAGATATCAAATTAAAATCAGTAAAAGTGTATGCCGATGTAGCAGGACCACGTTTGATCTCTATTCGAAATGCTGGTGGGGTTCAAATTGGTTTAAAAACTTTATTTTTATCGGAACCAGGCGAGCATATCGTTGATTTAGATTTTGAGATTCCTCCAGGATTTAATTATCGATTGGTGTTGACTACTGGACCAACTCTTTACTCTTCTACGGATGCAACTTTTCCTTATGATTTTGGAGGAGCGATGTCGATTAAGGCAACAACAAGTGTCAATGATCCAGCAGGAAGATATCGTTTTTTCTATGATTGGGTAATTGAGCATGAATTCATTTGTGGTCGTCAACCAGTATTGGTTGATTATCAAGGGGGCACTGACAGTCCTGTGGCTGATTTCGGATTCACCCTTTCGGAAAATGGAGAAGCTAGTTTCAATAATTTATCTACCGGTGGCACTTCGTACTTTTGGGATTTTGGAGATGGAACGACTAGTACAGAAGAAAATCCAGATCATACTTATAGTGAAAACGGTAATTATACCGTGAGTTTGGTGACCACTGGTGCTAATGAATGTGCAGACGCTGAACTAATGGAAGTGATTGTAGACGTTTTTGTAAGTATTAGCGAATTAGAAGCGACTAATCAAATTAAGGTCTTCCCAAATCCAACTCAAAATCAATTGACCGTTCAATTCGATTTTGCGGAAGCTCAAAAAGTTCAATTAAATGTAGTTGATGTATTAGGACGAACTTTAGAGCGTCAAAATGCTAAAGTATACCAAAACGACCATGTAGACCTCAATTTATCTAATTATAGTGAAGGCATTTACTATTTAGTTTTTGAATTAGATGACGTGAAAGTAGTTAAGAAGGTGGTGAAAATGAAATAGTCAATTGGTTTTCAATTAAAAAAAAGGCCAGTAATTGTTATGCGATTACTGGCCTTTTTATATACAGAAAAAGGATTCTAATTTGTAATAGTTCACTTATGATCATGCAAACAATAACTTATAACAGTTTGAATTTTCTTTTTCCTTTACTCGTCGTTAATCC
>CAYTVR010000235.1:0-11797 GCA_964441245.1 uncultured Saprospiraceae bacterium
GTTGGGTTTAAAAGATCATTTGGGCTCTATACAAATTCTTTAGTCATAAACTCTAATATGTAGGAAAAGATATTTATATTCATACCAAGAATCTCTTTCTAAATCACTAAGTATTTTTGATCATAAAAAACTAGCCTTTATCTCCATGCAAAATTTTATCTATATCCTTTTTTTAATGCTGATGATGAATCAAAGTTTCGGACAAAATTTTGATCTATATACGGAGGAGCTTAATTCATTGACTTTTGAAATGGCACCAATTCCCGGTGGAACATTTATGATGGGAAGTTCCGCGAACGGAAAGGACGACAAAAAAGACGAAGGCCCTTTACATCAAGTAAAAGTTGATAGTTTTTGGTTGGCCACCCAAGAAATTACTTGGGATCTTTATGATCAATTTTTAAATAGAAATACGAAAGAAGAAACATTTCCCACGGAAGTGAATGCCCTTGCTATTGAAGTGGATGGAATTTCTGGCGCATCTACTCCATATATCGATATGAGCGAAGGGATGGGAAAAGAAAATTATCCAGTCACCAATATCACTCAACATGCCGCTCTTTCATTTTGTAAGTGGCTTTCTGCCAAAACGGGACATTTCTACAGATTGCCTACGGAAGCAGAATGGGAATATACTTGTAAAAAAGGCATACAAAAAGACTCGACCAATACTTTACTTGAACAAGGATGGTTTGATCAAAATAGTCCCGATGCCTATCAACAAGTAGGGCAAAAAAAACCAAATCATTTAGGCATTTACGATATGCTTGGAAATGTAGCGGAATGGACCATGGATCAATATTCCTTAGATTATTATTCGAAGAGCTCAGTAGAAAACCCTTGGGCGTTCCCTGAAAAATTATATCCCAGAACACTTCGTGGTGGCTCTTGGAAAGACGAGGCCAATCAATGTACTTGTACTGCTCGAAAAAAATCAAATGCAAGATGGAAACGTATTGATCCACAATTGCCCAAAAGTAAATGGTGGTTTACCAATGCCCCCATGGTTGGTTTTAGAATACTTAGATCTTTTAAACAACCGAGCCCAGAAGAAATAAAAAAATATTGGCTTCAACCAATAGATGATTTTTAGCAAAAAAAAAGCTTCTCTTTATTTCCTAACCATTTTAAACCAAAATTATAAAATCTTTCATTATGAAAAAAAATAACGATAACACTGTTAATAGAAGAAAATTTCTCAAAAATTCTGCTGCCGTAACCGGTGGTCTGATCGTCAATTCTCTTCCAATAGATGCCAGTGCTTATGTGGCTGGTAAAGACGAAATCAAAGTTGCCTTAGTAGGCTGTGGCGGGCGAGGGACTGGAGCTGCCTATCAGGCTATGAATGCGAATGAAAAAGTTCGTTTGGTGGCCATGGCAGATGCCTTCGAAGATAGATTATTGGAAAGTCTAGCTAACTTAAAAAAAGTACATGAAGCGACTGGACGATTAACCGTAAAAAAGGAACATCAATTTGTAGGTTTCGATGCTTACAAAAAAGCGATAGATCTGGCCGATGTTGTTATCTTGACCACGCCTCCAGGGTTTAGACCTTTTCATTTTGAATATGCGATTCAACAAGGCAAACATGTCTTTATGGAAAAACCTGTTGCGACTGACCCATATGGAATACGGAAAGTTTTAGCGGCAGCGGAAGAAGCTAAAAAGAAAAATTTAAATGTGGTGGTCGGACTTCAAAGACGATATCAAAGTAACTATCGGGAAGCCATCAAAAAAATAAGTCAAGGAGCTATTGGAAAAATAATCTCTGGTCAAGTTTATTGGAATAGTGGAGGCGTTTGGGTGCGACCTCGGGAAGCTGGTCAAACAGAAATGGAGTATCAAATGCGTAACTGGTATTATTTCAATTGGCTTTGTGGCGATCATATTTTAGAACAACATATTCACAACATTGATGTCGCGAATTGGTTCATTGGTGGACATCCGATAAGTGCACAAGGAATGGGTGGAAGACAGGTCCGGAACGGCAAAGATCATGGAGAAATTTTTGATCATCACTTTGTAGAATTTGTGTATCCAGGAGGAGCGATTGTTTCCAGTCAATGTAGGCACCAACCCGGTTGTATGAGTCGAGTGACCGAACAATTCCAAGGTACTAAAGGAAGTATTTTTACAGATAGTAACAATAATACCGTGATTAAAGATTATGCAGGAAATACTCAATATAAACATAAAGGTGAAGAAGATCCTAATCCATATCAGGTAGAACACGATGAATTATTTGCGTCCATTATCGATGGAAAAGTAATTAACAATACTGAGTATGGTGCTCAAAGTACGATGACCGCAATTCTTGGTCGTCTGGCTACTTATTCCGGGAAAGTGGTCAAATGGGAAGAAGCAATGGCCTCCAATGTTCGCTTAGTTCCTGATCCTGAAAATTGGTCTTGGGATGCCATGCCTCCTATCGTTCCCAATGAAGAAGGAGCATACCCTATTGCTATTCCTGGGGTGACGAAAGTATTATAAATTCTAAAAAAAATGAATCATCCTTAATTCTTATTTAGTGTTAAGGTACATTAGATTGACGATTCTGATACCAAAAATGGCACGCAGATTTTGCAGATTACGCAGATCACGCAGATTTTTCCCGCAATCGAAGGGCGCATTAGTCGAGAAATCTGCACGATTTGAGTAATCTGTTCAGCCAGTATTTTAATACGACTTCTAAACCTATAAAATTCATAGTGTTTTGGATTTTTTGTCTATTAGAATAAGTTTAGAAACTTAGGGACGATTCATGTTTTTTAAAAATCATCTTTATCGAAAAGTGAACAATTCAAAAGCCAAAATTCATGACTCCTAATTCCTTTGAAAAATCCTCTGGATTCATTTCCAAGTAAGTGTCAGGAATCATAAAATATTGTTCAAAGTCAGGTTTTCCTAAAATGGCTTTTGCCAAATAAGTCATTCGAAGGTTGTGACTATTAATGGTATACTCTAATGGAAATCCTTTTAGTCCAGGAAATAATTGGTCAAAAAAACTAGACTTCGGATTTATTTTGGAAGTGACATAAAGTTCAAGTAATTCTCCATCTTCCGACTTCAATGTTGCTTTATAACAATCATATCCCGCGATTTTTTTTCTATTCTTTTTATCGTATAGAATGTTATAAACTTTGTTTTCTTCTTGTTCCGTGAAATCACTGATTACTTTTATTTGTCTTCCAGCGATATCGGTTAGTACTATATTCTCTTTTTTTTCTTGATCAATTATGGTTTGAATTCGGATCATTCCTTCCATTAGGCTCATGTCCATTTTATGTCGTTTGTTGTCAAAACAAATTTCCATCTTAGCACCCATCATCATTTCGGTTTCTGGTTGAGTACTAACCACTTCAATTATCTCATAAGTAGCCACTCCTCGTTTTATCTTTTTTTGTGCGAAAGCACTAGAACTAAGAACGGAAACCACACAAAACAAAAGTAATCCCCTCATTGAAATTTTGCTCATTATCATTTTTTGTAAAAAAATCAGGTACGCCATTCTCCTAGATATTGGTTGAATATTTTAATCAAATTTTCTGCATCAGAGATTCCTCGATGCTGTACTCCTGTATATTCAAAACCTTCTCGCTTTAAGGCATTCAACATACCACAAGAACGATGGATTCGATTAATGTCTTGATATTGTCTTTTCAGATTGATATGATTTTCTTCCACCCATTCAAATTCCATATCATGTAACTTACAATCATTGACTAATTGTTTTCGATCAAAACTTCCCCATGAGCATAAGTAGTAGTCTTCCTCCTCTACTCCGATCCAATCCTGAAATTCTTCAATCACTTGTGGAAAAGCCATTGCCCAGTCGACGTCATGTTGAGTAATGGATGTTAAATCACGACAATAACTAGAGAGAAAAGGGTTCAGTTTAGGTTTAACGAATCGGTTGTATTCCCCTAGAATTTCGCCATAAGGGTTCAAACGATAAGCGCCAACTTCAATCGTTTCCTGAACCAAACTTGGGTTATTGATTTCCCAACAGGTAGCTTCCAGATCGTATATGATATAATTCAAAGTATTTTGGATTGTAATAATGAATCAAGGGATTACTATGTTGGATTCGCTCCAAGATAATATATAATTTTATTTTATAAAACGCTACATATAATCGAACGCGAATTCACTCTTAAAGTTTTGAATCTGTAGACCATTTTTAACGCTTGCGCCTGACCTAGTTCTTTTTATTCTGAATCAACTCTTTTAATTCAGCAATTTGTTCTTGTAGTGAATCGATCTTTGTTTCCAATTCTTGATTATTATCCATGGTCATTTCATCTACAAATACAGCATTCGCTAAAGACATTCCAAATATCCCTCCAGATAAGACCACTATAATAAAATAAAATCGAGCTGCACCTGCGAACAAAGCTGGATTTGATATTTCACCATGATTTGCGGCAGCCTCGGCTACAATATTCGGAATTTCATTCCACCCTTCTACCGTAAACATTTGGAAGATATAATAACTGGAAATAAGTGGATCTCCAAAATATTCTGGTACCAACCATCCATAAAAATGAGAAGTAAATAAGGCCAACATAAAATTTAAAAACAGCAAGGCAATAAATACAAACACCGAAGCTTTCATGGCTCTTTTTAATCCTTGCATGATCATATCCATGCGTGGAATAAATTTTATAAACCGGGCCAATCTAATCAACCTTAATAATCTTAATACTTTGAGGAAACTCGTCTCAGGATAAGCTAATCCAAAGAAATACAATAAACTAGGCAGACTGACGACCACAATTATAAAATCAAACCAATTCCAGCCATCACTAAAATATTTTTTGGGTTTGAAGGTCGCTAGTTTGATAATAGCTTCGAATAGAAACAATATTACAAACAAGTGATCAATAGAATCTAGAAAATGATGAATAGACGGATTCCAATGTTGCAATTGAGGAAATGACAGTAGAAAAATCACTAGACCATTTAAGACAATGGCTAATAGAATGTTCTTTTCATTTAGGAAAAATCGCTTCAACATAAAAGTCCTCAATGTGAGGGGTTCAAATTTTTATAAAAAAATTTACTCTGATAAATCCGCAAAACCGAGCATGGCCACCGATCGAGACCATTTCACGAATGATTTTAAATCATAAGTAGACAACCGATTGTGATAATAATAAAGCGTAGGAAAACTCTCACTTTCAATATCACCGTTCTTATTTATTTTTAAAGGTTTTTGAGGATGAAAAATTCCTAATTTAGAAATTCCTCCTTTGATCAATTCATCCACATCATTTCGGACTTCATCAGATAGTTTGATTTGACCATTTTCTTCCATTTTGATCAACTCTTCTCTGAATTTTAAAACAGCCGTTTTTACATGCTCGTAGTTAAATATATAATCTTCAGAAGGTAATCGTAACACTCCATAAAGATCCAGTTTGGGATTTTGCTTGGTCAATATAGTAAAGACTACAAAGGCCATAATGTGGCTACTCAACACGATGTTTTCTTTATGAAAACGTTCTACAATTCGTTTGGCCAACATGGTCGTGTATTCTCTTTCTCGTTGAAGATCCGCTCGAATCCTTCCATCGCTCATAAAGTATTCTTTAACTTCAACGGTTTTGCTGTGTCGGTCGTAACTGATACCATCCTTATCCACAAAGTTCCCTAAAACGTCCATGGGTTTTCCGAAAGACAAAACAATATCAGAGCTTTGAGAAAATAACTTCCAAACAAATTTGAAGACATTCCACCGACTATACGTCTGATCTTTAATATCATGATACAATTCCTTTCCCGTTTTTTTCAAATGCTGCTTAATCAAAAACTCTGCTTCTAAAACCGTATGATAACCTAATATCAATGGCACGATAAATATCTTTTGATCTTTCCCTTTTTCGTAAAGGGCACATTGTGCTTGGACGGCTGTGCCAATCAATCCCATTTTCAATTTTGTTTCCAAAGCGCCAGATCTAGATCGAGTACCTCCTGGAAAAAACAGATTATTCAAACCACGTCGAATAGAAAGGTTACAAACACCTTTTAGGGTTTCTAAATAAATCTTATTCTTCTTTCGACGATCAACGGTGTACAAACCCAGCCGTTTCATAAAATAAGCGGTGTATCCTGTATTGTACAGATTTAGTCCTGCTCCATAAGTAAAAGAGGGTAATCCTAAAACCGTATCTAATGCATAACCAATCAAAATAGAATCAAGATTACTAAAGTGAGTCGGCACTAAAACTACCGTACCCTTGGTCATCAAACTCCTTATAGATTCTACATCGCCATGAATATTGAATCGTTCTTTGACTCGATGTTTTGTACTATAAAACCGGCCAAGATTTCTACCCGCAGCAGTATTCAACAAACGATTGAAAAAGAGAGTTAAAAATTTTCGAGCAAATAAAAAGGTTGATTTTTTAAAACTCCCAACAATCTCTTCTGAATATCGAGCAATGATTTTTTTTAAAATTTCTTCATTGACTGCCTTAGCTTCTTCCTCGTTTTTATCTAAAGATTGACGGACTAATTTTTTCCGGATTTTTTTCCAAAATATAGATTCGTTTGGTGGATCAACTCTCCAAGGTTCTTCTTTAATCCGTATACGTTCTTGATAGATCGCTTGCGCGATAATATCACTCACTTGACTGGTCGGTTTTCTGGTAAAATTCGCCAAGGTAAAATCTTGTATTTCTTTGACAAAAGAATCCCGGTCTTGGTGAATTTTAGAAATAGGCCAATCCTCTATATTGGGTATCACATGAGGATACGATTTAGTTTTTTCACTCATTTTCGTTGGTATTGTGCATTTATCCCACTAATGAATTCCAGCAACTCTTCTTTACCAATTTTTTTTGTAGATGATGTGACAAAATGCTGGGGTACATCATTCCAATATTTGCGCATCTCTTTTAAGAATATCTCAATATATTTCGTCTTTTCGCTGACGCGTAATTTATCCGTTTTTGTAAAAATAAGACAAAAAGGAACCTGCATCTTTCCACACCAGTTGATAAACTCTATATCAATTTCTTGTGGAGGTATGGTTCCATCTATTAATACAAAAGCACAACCTAAATTTTTCCTTCTCAACAAATACCCTTCAATCATTTTTTCTAAGGAAAACCGTTGCTTTTTAGACAACCTTGCATATCCATAGCCTGGTAAATCAACGATATACCAACTTTTATCCATCAGATAAAAATTCAACATTTGCGTCTTTCCTGGCGTATTAGAAACCCTTGCTAAGTCCTTTCTTTCGGATAACATATTGATCAAAGAAGATTTCCCAACATTAGACCTACCAATAAAGGCGTATTCCGGTTTATAATCCACCAAACACTTCGATTCTGAAGGAAAACTGCCTACATATTTAGCATGTGTAATTTTCATGGCAGCAAAAATAAGGATTTGTCCGAAAGTATGAAGTTTTTAAGCATTTTCCTGAAATTAAGTTATTTCCTGATTTGCACTTAAAAAACATTAAATATAATCAAAATACGAAAGAAATAGAAATTGAATCAAATACATATATACACAAGGTTGGCTATGTTAAAGTCATGGATAAAAATGCAATAATTACCTTTACTACCTATCAATTACCCTTGTTGGAATTGTTTTTGCTCCTAAATGCATATCCCGCCCAAACTTAAATTCCTCCTACCTCATAAGTTTATTATTCAACTAATAATAGTATTTAATTTATTTTATCATTTTAAAATTCATGACCATGAAATCTAAAGCAACTAAAAAACTTGCTAATTTGGACCTTAGTACAAAACAAGTTATTAAATCTAAAAATTGCAAAAAAATAAAAGGAGGAGCATACTACTGTTGTGTCCGAAATCAGTGGTACTGGTAATTTGCCTTTCGGTTAGAGCTACTTGTAACTGTCAAAGTAATAAGTAGCTCTATTTTTTTGTAAAAGGCGTATAAAACGATAATGAAGATTACTCTAAAAATATTATTTGCCTTAATTATTTGGCCTTTTTCGCTTCACGCGACTGAGGCTGTTGTTGATAGTATTCAATCTCCAAAGCTCTATCTAACTAGTCAATACAAAGTTGGTAAAAAACTGCTAAAAGATGATCAACAATTCGATAAAGCAGTTCAACTCTTTCAAAATATCCATAGCTTTGCAGAAAGTAAAAACCTTTCCAATCAGTTTCCTGAAATATCCATTGGTTATGGCATTGCGATGTACAAAAATGGCGATATCCAAAATGCCTATTCTATTCTTTTAGAAAGCTTACCACAAATTGATGATAATGACTCAAAACTAAAAGCGGAAGCCAATCAAATACTTGGAATGACTTTAGTCTTCCAATCTAAATTTTCCGAAGGTTACAAGTATCAAATAGATGCTTTGACTTATTATTCCGATCTCAATGATTCTACTGGATTGATGAGTGTTTATTATGATCTAGGAGCTAATTTTTCCAGTCAAGGACAAAGTGAATTGGCTTTGCAAAATTATGAAAAAGGAATCGAATTAGCTAAAGCACTAAAGGATGCAAAAAAGACGATCCTTGGAATAACAGCTATCGGTGGTACCTGGGCCGCATTAAATAATTTTGAAAAAGCATTGACTTATAGTGAGGAGAGTATTGAATTGGCCTATCTACTAAAAGATGATGAGGAATTAGCCTGGGCATCTATCAATAGAGGACACATATTAGGTCAGTTAAAAAAATATCCAGAGAGTGAATATTATCTGGAACAAGCTTATAATCTTAGTTTTAAAATTGGGAACAAGCTATTAACTGCTTATTCGTTAGAACAAATGTCGGACATCAATTTCAAACAAGATTTATTGGATGCTGCAATCAAAGATCTCGATGAAAGTTATACTTTTTATCAAGAATTAGGTCAACTGAATAGCTTAAAAGGTTTGACTAAGAAGTATGCTGAAATTTATTATAAGCAAAAAAACTTTGCCAAGTATAAAGAATATACAGATCAATATATGGCTCTAAAAGATTCCCTTTATTCGAAAGAAATGATGGAAGAAATGGCTAACCTAAAACAAGATTTTCAAATTCATCAGATAGAACGGGAAAACCAAATTGCCTTATTGACCAAAGATCAAGAAATAGCTGTAGCTAAAAATTTCACTCATCTTGCGATTACTTGTAGTGCTATTCTAATTTTTGTTTTACTCCTCATTTTAATGATCAGTAGAAATAAAGCAGCAGTAGAGAAAAATGAATTATTATCTGCTAAAAACGCAGAAATATTGCGACAGAATGAATTCTTAGTCAACTCAAATAGAGACTTAGAAAAGTTCGCTTATATCATTTCTCACGACTTGAAAGAACCATTAAGAAACATCAATGGTTTTACAAAACTGCTTATTCGAAAAATGACAAAATATACCGACGATAAAGACATTACTGAATATGCAGGCTTTATTACTAAAAGTACTGAACAGATGGCTCAATTGCTCAACGGTTTATTAGAATATTCGAAACTCAATGCCAATAAAAAGGACAAAAAAGAATCCAACTTAGGAAATATCGTACTCAATGTCATGGACAGTCTTCGTATTCAATTAAAGGAAAAAAATTGTGAAATCGAATTAAAAAGTCTTCCTAGTATTCCTTGTCGAACCACCCAACTATCTCAAGTTTTTCAAAACCTGATTGCCAATGCGATTAAATTTGGTCCTGATACGGGCAATAAAATTATCATCGGAGCACAAGATTTAGGAAATAAATATCGCATCTATGTAAAAGATCATGGTATCGGCATCGATGAAGAATATAGAAAAGATATTTTCGAAGTATTTAAAAGGCTTCACGATCGTGGAACCTACTCTGGTTCGGGTATTGGATTAGCCACTTGTAAAAAAATCGTTGAAGATCATGGTGGACGCATTTGGGTGGAATCCAAGAAAGGAGAAGGCGCTTGCTTTTATTTCACACTTCCTAAACAAGCCATTCCTGAAATTGCAAGTTTATCCAAAGAGACTGAAGCTCAGCAAACACAAAAAAGAGTCGTAGAACATAGTTTCTAGAATTCACAACAGCCCTACTCTTTCTAATCAATTCATCTACTTCGATCAGCTACCTTTTCAATCATACCAACTCCTTCTTCCAGCTAGATATTCATTATCCCTTAATCGGATCTAAAGCTTTCGCTAAAAGACTACAAATCTCTAATTATCAGTCAATAACCTAATTTTACCTCATTATAAAAATATGCTTGTTTTCAGCTTATCCGTGATCCGTTATTTACCCAAGAATTAGATTTATCATGATCCATGCTGAATAGAAGTTCTCTAATCTCGGTTTTGCAACTAAGTGAGCTATTTTCAACAACATCGCAATGTTAATCTTTAGTTAATCGTCTTCCCCGGATAATTAAATCAGAATAAGTTTCGTTTTCCTACCAAACCAAAAACAATTTACCATGAAACAATTAATGATTTTTGCTTTATGCTTATGCCTTTCTCAAACTTCATTCGGACAGTTTAAGTTTGGAATAAAAGGTGGATTGAGCACTAGTAATGTAACACCTTCCCAACTTCTAATCAAAAATTCTGGAGACTTCAAAACATTGGGACTTTCTATCGAGGAAGCCAATTATGGCGTACATTTCGGAATTTTCACACAAGCACAAATTGGCAAATTTTTTATTCAGCCGGAAGTGTTATTTAATTCTAATAGTGTCAATTACACCGTCGATGATTTAACTTTAGCTGGCACTGTGGATTATATCAAGAAAGAAAGTTTTAGAAAATTAGATATCCCAGTACTCATGGGATTTAAAGTAGGTCCCCTTCGACTTGGAGCAGGTCCAGTAGCTCATCTACATCTCAATAGTAATTCAGAGTTATTTGACTTGGATGGTTATGACCAAAAATTTAAAGATTTAACCTGGGGGTATCAAGCAGGCCTTGGCTTGGATTTTTGGAAGTTAGTACTCGATTTTCGATATGAAGGAAATTTCACCAAATATGGTGATCATCTTGAATTTTTCGGCGATAGCTATGCTTTCGATAAAAACCCTGGTCGAATTGTCGCCTCGGTAGGTTTTGCGTTTTAATACAAAGCCCTATTTTAAAAAATAAAAAACACAGCTTTTTATACAATAAGAAGCTGTGTTTTTTATACGTAATCAGCTTTCATAACATTACACTGTCATTCTAGTGACATAATTTTATTAAAAAAACAGAATAATACCTCGCTTTTAAACATTATTTAATGTATCATTGTTATTCTATTAGTAATTACATACTAGAAAACTTTTTTCCTACCCAAAACCCGCAATTCCCAATACCGTACATTTTATTTTATTTGATGCTAGGCCATCACAAAACCGTTGTTAAAATAGGATTATTGTCATGTACATTATCATGATAAATATAATTTCTATTTCGGCCATCTCGAAAACTAGTTGCTGCTACTACTTTAGTTAATGTGACTATAACCAATTGACAAGGAAGGGTCATCCCTAACCGAATTTAAACAATACTGGAATGAGAAAACTGCGCTTACAAGAGCGAGAATCTCATTGTATTGTTAAGATGAAAAGTAAGGATCGTTTTTAATAACACATGAAACCAAAGGATTAGATTTACATTCATCTTAAAACACAAAAGGCTTGAAGGATTGATTTTCTTCAGGCCTTGCTTTTTACTCTAATCTCCTATCGTACTCGAACCCTTGGATCTAAAATAGCATATAATAAATCTACCAAGATATTGATGATCACAAATAATACCGCCGTAAACAAAACAGCTCCTAGCACCACAGGTATATCATAGGTCAATAATGCATTGACAGTCACCTGTCCGAGCCCATTGAAA
>CAYTVR010000236.1:0-11749 GCA_964441245.1 uncultured Saprospiraceae bacterium
CAATGCTTCAAAAATTTCTGTCATTTCTTTTAATTCATCACCTACCAATTTTCCTCTGACGACAGCAGTGGTCGCACCATTGCCATTAGGATTCAGTTTGGAATAACTTAAATAGATCCATTGATTATTTTTAAAATCAGGATGCAAGCTTACATCTAACATACCACCTTGACCTTTATTTTTAACTGTTGGAATATTCTTTATTGTAGTGATGGTTCCATTTGGTTTTTTGATTTTTAAAGTCCCTTTTCTTTCTGTAAAAAAAATTGTTCCATCTTCACTTACTTTGATGCCCCACGGAATTTCAATGTTATCAACTACAGTTTCGGTTTGTAAATTATAAGCATTGCTCGAATAAACTTTGGATGAAAGAATGGGTGTTTCTTTTTCTATTTTATCAACAGACTTTAGTAAGATATAATCGGTTAATGCTTCTATTTCTTTTTGAGAAAAAGTTTTTTCGTAGGCAGGCATTCCCCCAGATACAATTCCATATTTGATAGACTTTATTACATCAGCTTTAGAATGGCCATTTGTCCATTTTCTATCAATAAATTGTTCTAATTTTTTGCCATGGCAATCTGCACAAAAATTAGCATAATTTTCTTCTGGAGAATTTATTGTTGAAATTTCTTTTAGCGTATTTTGATCAGCTTCTTGATTGGATACTTTTTTGGAGGAATCACAATTGGAAAGCACATAAATAGAAAATAGTATTCCGACAAAAACTAATGTTTTTTTAAACATGGTAAATTGATTTGGTTGGATGTAAATTAATACTTATTTGCCTATTAAAAAATTTCAAAAGTATACGCAGGATTAAAAATGCCTGAATATTTTAAAATAAAGGAACTGGATATAACAATGCATAAATGACCATAGTCTTTAGAAGCATAAAGTATTCCGCTAAAAAGTTGTAGAACATATCCGACTATGACTGATAAAATGGAGGAAGGGATAAATTGACCCGAAGGAATAACATTAAAGGGTTCTTTAAAAGTTATTGACTAAAGGAACACAATAGAGTTTATGACTAAAGAATTTGTATGGAGCCCAAATGATCTTTTAAACCCAAATTCGTCACATCCTCACCATGCCCGTACGGGCAGGTTCCGGGTGTTCCTCGGCTGGCTTCAAAACCTCTATTTGCTTCCTATACAAAATCGCTAGTCATAAACTCTAATAATAGTAGACATAATAAATGAAATAGTCTCCATATAAGATTACGCTGCTTATGATTAAAACATCTGAATTCGAAGAAGAATAAAAATATATGCAATAGGTTTGTTACCAAAAAAAACTAACAAAAACTAAAGCGCCACATGATCTTTTTAGTCATCGTACTTTCCGACTAAGAGATCATATGGCGCTTACTTAAAGCACTGCAAAATTTATTTTCTTTGCAATAAGGGTATGATTATGACTCTTCCAAAAATGGATATCGATAATCTTTTGCAGGAACAAAAGTTTCCTTTATCGTACGTGGTGAAACCCAACGAAGTAAATTAAGAATGGATCCAGCTTTATCATTCGTTCCCGATCCTCTTGCACCTCCAAATGGTTGTTGTCCAACTACCGCTCCTGTTGGTTTGTCGTTGATATAAAAATTACCCGCAGCATTTTTAAGCTTATCCGCAGCAACAACAATAGCCTGGCGATCTCTAGCGAAAATAGAACCAGTCAATGCGTAAGGTGACGTTTTATCCACCACATCCAAAATGCTTTCAAACTTTTTATCATCATAAACATAGATGGTCAAAACTGGTCCAAAAATCTCTTCACACATTGTCGTGTAATTTGGCTTTTTAGCCACCAAAACTGTTGGCTCAATAAAGTAACCTTCTTTCTTACTATAATTTCCTCCAGCAAGAACCGTCACCTCTTTAGATTTTTTCGCATTAGCGATATAATTGGTAATCTTATTAAAAGATCTTTCGTCAATGACCGCATTAATGAAGTTGGTGAAATCTTCAGGAGATCCCATTTTGATCGTTTTCAAATCTTCAACAACATATTTTGAAACGGCTTTCCAAAGACTTTTAGGAATATAGGCTCGAGAAGCAGCCGAACATTTTTGACCTTGAAATTCAAAGGCTCCCCGAACTAAAGCTGTTGCTACTTCTTTCGCATCAGCTGATTTATGAGCCACTACAAAATCTTTCCCTCCAGTTTCTCCTACGATTCGAGGATAGGTATTGTATTTATCTAAATTATTTCCAATAGTTTTCCAAAGGTGTTTGAATACTTTGGTACTTCCTGTAAAATGTAGTCCCGCAAATTCAGGATGCTTGAATATCAAATCACCTGCAACTGGTCCATCTGCATAGACTAAGTTGATGACACCTGGTGGTAAACCTGCCGCCTCAAATATTTCCATAATCACAATGGCAGAGTAGATTTGAGTTTCTGCTGGTTTCCAAACAATCGTGTTCCCTAACATAGCTGGAGCTGCACAAAGGTTACCCGCAATAGAAGTAAAGTTAAACGGAGTAATCGCAAAAATAAAGCCTTCCAATGGTCGATGTTCTAAACGATTCCAAATCCCAGGAGCACTTTCAGGTTGCTCCGTATACAACTCAGTCATATACTGCACATTGAATCTAAGGAAGTCACAGAATTCTGCTACGGCATCAATTTCTGCTTGATATACATTCTTAGATTGCGCCAACATGGTAGCTGCATTCATTTTTGCTCGATAAGGTCCGGACAACAAGTCAGCTGCTTTCAAAAAGATAGCCGCCCGATCTTGCCAAGCCATATTTTCCCAATCCTTTTTCGCTTTTAAAGCGGCATTGATCGCTCTGGTAACATGACTAGCATCACCTTTAGAATAATGGCCTAGTAGAAGACTCAATTCATGAGGCGCATGCATCGCAATTTTATCTTTGGTCGTTACTCTTTTACCATCGATGAACATCGGAATATTGATAGGTTTTGCTTTTAAAGCGGCAATGGCTGATTTAACTGCTGCTTTTTCAGGAGAGCCAGGAGCATAGCTCAATACCGGTTCATTTTCTGCTATTGGGACTTGATAAGTGGCATTTGACATAGTGAAAAGACGTTTTATTTAGTTTGTGGAAAAGGAGAAATTAAGTTGAATTGAGCTGTGTTTTGGAGAACTCTAAATTCGGTCTAATGCCTCCTCATTTATTTCGCTGCAAATGTACTGCTTTACAAACGTATTTATGAATTTTTGAGCATTTTTGGTGAATAAATTTGGAAGGGGAAACAGTAGTCAGGCCTATGATCGAAACGAGCATAGGCCTGACTACTAAAATCCTGACTCCGGATTACTCCTTATAGAATCACTTGCTCAGGTATAAAAGGGCGAGCATCTCCATTTCCTTTGATGATTTCTCGAACAATGGTAGAACTAATGTGAGAAAACGCTGGGCGACTAATTAAAAAGATGGTTTCTAATCCATCACCGACGATATTATTAAGTTGAGAGATTGTTTTTTCATAATCGAAATCAGAAGCATTTCTTAATCCTCGAAGTAGATATTGCGCTTTTACTTTTTTACAAAAATGAGCGGTTAACCCTTCGAAAGAATCTACGTGAATGGTAGCATCATTGGCAAATACAGCTTCCAACCATTCGATTCTTTGCTCTAGTGAGAAAAGATATTTTTTTTGAGAATTGATACCAACGGCTACAATTATTTTATCAAAAAAAGGTACGGCACGTTTGACTAAATCAACATGACCACTGGTAATGGGATCGAATGACCCCGGAAAAACGGCAATTTTCATTTACTATAATTTTATTGGCTTAAATGGTTACCTCTTTTATTTGATGGTGTTCCATTCATTTTTTGTCTCAAAAAAGAATGGAAATATCCTATAATCAAATAGATCCAACTCGTTACAAGTGGCAATCGAATAATACCAAATGCTTGTTGACCATCCATTTTAAAGTTAGGTTTTATAAAGTCTGCGTAAAATAATAAGGAATTTAAGAAAATCAAAATACTTAGAAATAACAAAAACAAGCACGCATCTTGAATTGAAGGAGTCCACATTTTAAAACTAAACGAATATAAAACAAGCACAAATATCAGCATGAACAAGCATAGTCCAAAAGTCGACTTACCAATATGATGGATACCAAATAAATCATCGAAAAATGCTCCTATCGGCTCTGTAAAAAACAAAATATAAAGCGGTCCGATAAAAGTATAAGTTAAAAGAATACTACCCATACAAAACGCAAACCCTAGTTTTAAACCAAAACTTATTTTCCGTTTTTTCATTTATTTATTCCTTCATAGAGCAAATAATTTTCTTCATCAAAACAGATGAAAAGCAACTCTTTTATAGACGGTTGGTCGACTAAAAATGTTTTACATACCCGATAAGCAATCATCGCAGCTCTCTTTTTGGGGAAACCATAAATACCCGTACTGATATTAGGAAAGGCAATACTAGTCACGCCATTTTCGATCGCCAAGGACAGCGCGTTTCGATAACAATTGCTCAATAATTGATCTTTCTCCTCATTATTCGTTCCTGTCCAAACAGGACCAACCGTATGAATAACAAACTTAGCTGGTAGCTTTCCAGCAGTAGTAATCACCGCTTCTCCTGTTCTACATTTACCTTGTTTGTTTCTTATTTGCTGACAAGCCTCCAAAATAGCCGGACCTCCCGCTCTATGTATGGCTCCATCTACTCCACCGCCTCCCAATAGCGAACTATTAGCTGCATTCACAATCGCATCTACAGGGATTTTTGTAATATCATCCTTAATGATTTTGATATTCGACATAAAAGCAAGATAGGAAATAAAAGGGAATGAGTCTGGACAGACTCTAAGATCACTTGGTTATTTCAACTTTTTATTGGAGAGCCTTGGTGTACTTCATAGACCAACTAAAATCATTTAATCGATCAAATAAAAAGAATCTAAAAATTTATCTGTGGAAAGATTCAAACTCTTTTCCTTTAAGGTGATGGTTTGAATGGAGTAATAACGATTACCAACTAAATAGGATTTGGTTTTGATCATGGCTTTATCCTCATTATAGTTTACTTTCCAAATCCTTCCGGGAAATTCTTTTAAGCTAATAGCCGAAGCATATTGTAAATCACCTTCTACACTTTCCACGGCAGTGGCCACAGTCGTATCAAAAAACTCATCAATTAAATCCAAAGAATCTGAATGAATGGCATTTCGTGGATAGACACAATAACTAATCATGTAAACCAAATTATCGGCATCTTCGTCCACAGATTGATGTAGGTAAGTATGATAGGTCAATGTTCCGATAGCCGTTTCAATATCATTAGATTTTTCTATTACCTTTCCAGGAAAAAGCGCTTTAAACTTGCCATCGACCGAAACATATTCTTTCCAAGGATTTGGAAAAGTCCATGCGGAAAATAATAGTGCAATACTTAAGCCTAAGAAAAGTTGGATAAAATTAGATTTCATTATAAAAATGTTTTTTCGTCAACTGCCGTTAAAAGTCTTAAAGTTAACGAAAAGATGTGCTTATTTGTTTTAGAAACGGATTAAAGTTTTGGAGAAGAGAAGGAAAGCTTTTACCTTCGAAATGAAATTTAAAATTATGAAAATTAGTCTTCCATTTATTAGCTTCGCTATCTTGTTTTCTTTATTGGCCTGTCAATCAGATTCCAATCATAAAAAAGAACAACCGCTTCCTCCTGAGCAAGAAGACTATGAAGCATCTAAAAATAAATGGGGTTTTATAAATACTGATGGTGAGCTAGTGATTGAAGCATCATTTGATGAAAGTCGTCCTTTCTCAGAAGGACTGGCATTGGTGCGAGAGGGAGGTAAATGGGGATACATTGATCAGAATGGTGCCATGATTATTCCACCCAAATATAAATCTGCTTGGTCCTTTATCGATGGGAAAGCGAGAGTCATGACCTATGATCATCAAATGGGGATCATTAATCAAAAAGGAAATTGGATTATTGAGCCTAAATATGAGCTGTTAAATAATTTTTCGGAAGGCTTAGTGGTCGTTAAAACTAAAGATGCTTATGGATATTTGAATGAAACGGGCATGCTGGCAATTCCAACTCAATTCGATAAAGCATGGAAATTTCAAAATGGCTTCGCTAAAATTAAAATGAATAATGGATTTGGGTTCATCAATCCAAAAGGAACTGTTGTTGTTGAACCTATTTATCAAAAGTTATTTGCTTATAAAAACGGTTTAGCTCGTTTTCAAAAAGATGATGTTTATGGCTATATGGATGAAAGTGGGAAAATCGTTATTAAGCATCAATTTCCATCAGCATATGATTTTGAACATGGGCTGGCTTGTGTGCGTCAGGGGGATCAATATGGCTTGATTGATCAAAAAGGAAAGTTTGAGGTCGGGCCTAAATATGACTTTATCTGGTATGCTGGAAATGAATTATGGGGTGTTCAAAAGGAGGATAAATATGGATTAATCAATCGCCAAGGGAAAGAAATTACGCCAATAACATTTAGCCAATTGTATAGTTTTAGGGAAGGATATGCTCCTTATCAAAAAGATCACTTATGGGGATATTTGGATGCATCGGGGCAAATCATTACACCTCCACTTTTTGGTTTGGCCTGGAATTTCAAAGAAGGTTTGGCTCGAATTGCAGGGAAAGAAGGCATTGGTTTTATCAATACAAAAGGAATTCCTGTGATTTATCCAGCCTATCTTGATGTCAAAGATTTTTCAGAAGGATTAGCTCAAGTACAGAAATTTTAAAATAAAATCCGCTGCTATACATTCCTTTTTTATCTGAAAGGCATCTTTTCCAATATACTGTCCTTTCTTTGCGTTTATTAAAACATAAGTCGATTAACTAATTAAAATATGAAACTAAGACTAAACTTCCTTTCTATCTGTCTAATTCTACTGAGTTGGCAATGTTCTAATGATTCCAAGCCTACTTGCAAATTTGGTCATCCTGAACCTATTTTTTCCAAGGACTTTAAAAAAGTTAGCGGTCACAAATTTGAACTCAAAGGACAAGAAGCCTATGAAAATGTATTATTTCAAAATGGGCTAAAACTAGAAATCATCCAAAGTGGTTGTGAACAGATCAATCAAGCTTTTCATTTTTTATTACCTGGAGATTTTAGTAAAGAGTCCCCTGATTTTTGGAAAGAAGTCGCCATTCAAAACTTTGGATACTTAAGTACTGTTTCAGATAAGCACATGAGTTTGCATCATCTGAGTAATTCCATTCGCGATAGTTATCATGATATCAAGTTGGGTCAAACCATCAAATTACAAGAAGGTTACTTTCTAAAAATCGATAAAGTGTTGAGTCCTGAAACAGGCATTTTAATTTTAGAATTATCCAGTGGTAAATAATCAAACACCTCTTTTTTGCCAAAATTTTCAGTAATTTTATATCCATATTTTAAAATTACGAAGTAAGAATTTATTGCTTTTGAGAAAAAGAACATCTATAAGTTAATTTTTTAATCTTTTCTTTGGTAATCTGAAATTGTTCATTATATTTACGATCCGCAACGATTTATAATCTCCCTACAACATATTTTATAGTGATAAATATAAGATCAGTTAAGTACAAAAACTTAACTAGTGAATAAACATACTAAGAAGACTATTTAATAACAACATACTATAATGAGTAAGCTACTTTTGCCTACTTTATCTTTAATTTTAGCGATCTGGCTTTTGGGAGGTTCCTGGTGGTATGCTTCCAAATTTGGTAACAAGGTAATTGCAAATTCACCTTATGTACCTACCCTTTCTGCAGAGGAGCACTCTCCTACGCATCCAGATAAAACTCATTTCCTTTTTAAACAGTCTAGTGATCGATTAATTGTTCCTAAAGAAGCCTTACATGAACTGAAGCTTATTGCTTTTCAGCTCAACAACGAACCTTCTAAATCACTGGAACTGACGGGTTTATATCATTCTAGAGAAATGAATAATACCCAACAAACAGATTTGGGATTGGCTCGAGCGGTCGCTGTTAAACAACAATTGATTCATCTAGGTGCTCCATCCAAATCAATCATTGTTAATTCCTTGGAAGAAGATAACATTACATTGGTAGATGGCCATCTAAAAGAAAGTGTATTATTTAATTTTTCAAAAAATAATACATTAAGTACCTCTTATACAGAAAACGACGGTATTAAAGTGTGGAAAGTACCTTCTATCAATTTACAATTTGACAATAGAAAAAAAGCATTAAAATTAACAACAGTCCTCAATGATGGTTTTGATAAATTAAAACATGTTTTGGCACAAGAGCCAGACGTGATGATCATCATTACTGGACACACCGATAATGTAGGTAGCAGATCAAAAAATCTGAAACTCTCTAAACGTAGAGCAGTGAATGTTCGGGACTTTATGATTGAAAATGGTTTTGATAAAGATCGACTTCAAATTCAATATAAAGGTCCAGATGATCCAATTGCATCCAATGACAATAAAGAAGGTCGAAAAAAAAATCGACGTGTTGAAATCAGAATTAGATAGAAATCATTATTAAATTAAGGTCATTCTTACTAAATTAGTGGAATAGCTGAACGATTAAATTTTTATTCTAATACGCACTTAACAATATTCAACTACTTCTATGCTGCAATCTGCGATTACTGTTTTTTTCCTAATGCTTGGAGCTGCCTTGTTAGGCTTCTTGATTGGATGGGCATGGCTAAGAGAAAGACTTGTGCAATATAGAAATGAATTAAATCAGAAAATAAGCATTTCAAAAAAGATTGAAACAGAACAGCATAATTTAATCGCTCATGCTAATGCGCTACAAGCACAGCAAAAAAAATTGATCTACAATAATCAACAAGATCAATTCAAATTAAATGAAATGTCAACTACGATAGCTCATTTAAAACATGAAAAAGAATTATTGGCAGAAGACTTTAATCATTATAAACGAGCGGCTAAAAATAACGAAAATGCCGACTCAGATTACAGCAATGAAATAGAGAATTTAAAAAATCATTTATTGCAAAAAGAGGAAGATATTTCTAATTGGAAAAATAAATACCAACTCCTTTTAGAGATCAAAAAAGAAAGTGATCTGATGCTTCAAAAATTAAGTAAAAAGCGAAATGATTTAGAAGATACTATTAAATCCAACGGAAACGGAAGCAAAAAAAAATCTTCAACACAAGAGAAAAAGAAAAAGTGGGAAACGAAGTACAAAGCTTTAAACTTGAAATTGTTACAAGTAACCAAAGAGAGAGATGAACTCTTAAAGAAAAAAACATCAGTTACTGAAAGCGGAAAAGGCAAGAAAAAGTTCGAGTCTAAAGAAAGTGAATCCGCCTTAGATAAATTAAAAGATGAAGTTCGTCAATGGAATAATCAAACAGATACCCATCCTACTTTTCAAGGATCGGAAATGGAAATAAAAATTCTAAACGAAATTTTTCAAAATAAACATCGGATTAACTTTGACCGAATAGGTCTCGCCAGAGGAAATGAAAAAGATGACCTCAAATTAATAAAAGGAATTGGCCCCTTTATTGAAAAAAAATTAAACGCATTGGGAATTTATCAGTTTATACAAATCGCTAAATTCAAAGATGACGATATCGAAAAAATAAATAAAATAATGAAGCTAGATCCAGAAGATTACATCACAAAAAACTGGATCGAAGATGCTAGGAGTCGTATAGAAGAGCCTAAATAGATCAAGGCCTTCGGACTCTAAAGAATGAAGTAGAAGTAGTATCAGTAATTTTGGATAGCCCTGCAATACATTGTTTTTGCAGGGTTACTTTTTGTCTACGACCCTAGCTTACACAATTTCCATCTTTCTATTTTTTCTTGCTAACCTTTTGAAAAAGAGCACTTTAAATATAGAACAATCAAAAAAAAACTACACACAAATCATCTCTTGAGTCCTTTATTTCTTTAAATGCTTTTATTGCGATAATAATTTAATTCAATCCCTCGAAGTTTAAAGGCCAAAGGTGTATATTTGCAGCGATTTTCAACCGATAAGAAATAAACTATATCATTTTCAATATAAAACAATATGAATTACGATCTAATAGTAGTAGGAAGTGGCCCTGGAGGCTATGTTGCAGCCATTCGAGCCTCTCAACTCGGGCTTAAAACAGCTGTTGTTGAGCGAGAATCTCTTGGTGGTATTTGCCTAAATTGGGGTTGTATTCCCACAAAAGCATTACTAAAAAGTGCTCAAGTATTTGAATATATTTCTCACGCAGAAGATTATGGTATCAAAGTCAAAGGAGCTGAAGCCGATTTCGGCAGTATGATCAAACGAAGCCGAAACGTAGCTGACGGAATGAGTAAAGGAGTCAACTTCTTGATGAGAAAAAATAAAATTGATGTCTTGATGGGTAATGGTAAATTACTTCGAGGCAAAAAGGTGGAAGTAACAGACGATAAAGGAGAAAAGAAAACCTACACAGCTAATCATATCATCATTGCTACAGGAGGAAGAGCTCGTCAGTTACCGAACCTACCGATCGATGGTAAAAAAATCATCGAATACAGAAAAGCAATGAGCCTGGATAAACAACCAAAGAAAATGGTGGTTGTAGGTGGCGGAGCTATCGGCGTAGAGTTTGCCTATTTTTATAACTCTATCGGTACAGAAGTGACTATTGTCGAATTTATGGAGCAAGGTTTGGTCCCCCGTGAAGATCCAGATGTATCTAAAGAATTAGCCAAAGTATTCAAAAAAGCAGGTATTCATGTTGCTGGAAATACTTCTGTGGAATCTGTTGATACAAAAGGTCGAGGATGTACGGTAAAAATGAAAAACCGCAAAACGGGAAAAGAAGAAACCATCAAATGCGATGTGGTTCTTTCCGCAGTCGGAGTAGCTCCTAATACAGAAAATATTGGCTTGGAAGCTTTAGGTATCAAAACCGATAGAGGTCTGATCAAAGTCGATGATTTTTATAGAACCAATGTATCTGGTATCTATGCGATTGGTGATGTTTTACCAACTCAAGCATTGGCTCACGTAGCATCTGCGGAAGCTATTACTTGCGTAGAAAAAATTGCTGGTCATCATCCACAGCCTATTGATTATAATAATATTCCTGGCTGTACCTATTGCTCTCCTGAAATTGCCTCTGTAGGATATACGGAGAAGGCTGCAAAAGAAGCTGGTTATGAGATCAAAGTAGGTAAGTTTCCTTTATCTGCTTCTGGAAAAGCAAGCGCAGCTGGCGCAAAAAGTGGCTTTGTAAAAGTGATTTTTGATGCTAAATATGGTGAATTCCTTGGAGCACACATGATTGGTTATAACGTTACAGAAATGATCGCAGAAGTAGTCGTTGCCCGAAAACTAGAAACGACTGGAATGGAGATTGTCAAATCTGTACATCCTCATCCAACTATTAGCGAAGCGATTATGGAAGCTGCCGCTGCTGCTTATGACGAAGTCATTCATTTATAAAAACAATATACTTTAGCTCCGCTATTGCTATACATAAAATGGCCTTCCTTCAAACGTGTTTAATCACGTTCATTAAGGAAGGCCATTTTTTTATGCATTCAAAATATCCTTTCATTTTACTACCTCTCTACTCTATTTAATCTTTTCACTTTAGTGCAAAAAAAACTACCCCTTCCATCACATTGACAGAGGGGCAGCTACACACACTATGAGAACACCCATTATATTTTTAAGCAGTTGATACTTTTTACCATCCGCGTTTTTTCAAAGTAACTGTTCCAACAGAAATCGGAACAGCCCACACACACTATGAGAACACCCATTATATTTTTAAGCAGTTGATACT
>CAYTVR010000237.1:0-11738 GCA_964441245.1 uncultured Saprospiraceae bacterium
GCTTAGTTTAAAATTTAAATTTAATGCGTTTTTTGTTTTTCCTATTCAAAGGAATATTCACTCTGGCATTCACAACTAACAGAGTAACCAATGTAGCCACAAGAGTAGAAATCACTGCGATTTGAATAGATTCTTTTTGATCGGGAAAATCGGAAAAAGTTAACAAATATGAACTCCTCGATTTGATTGCTGCTGAATATTGTAGGGCAGCTAAAACAAGACCTGTAGATGCTCCTGCTACGATACCAATACCTAGTTTCCCTCTTTCCTGAGTTTGTAATTTTTTTAAATCTGAAAAATGATATCGTTTTAATTCACCGCCTATTTCTATCCTTACTGCATCGTTCGTGCGACTATGAAATGCCCCTTTTAATTTACCTCCATCTTTCAATTTTAAATGAGCATAATATTTTCTTTCCTTCTTTTTTTTGACCTTCTTTTTACGCTTTTTCTTTTTTACTTTCTTTACACTTTTAAGAGCTTTAACTACCTCCTTTTCTTTAAGCAAAGAAGCTTGATTAATTTCAATTTTCACTATGGATTTCTTGTCGATTATATGTTTCCTTTCCAATAATTCATCATCGCATTTATAATAATGAAATTTATTATCATGGAATTTATGTTCTGTGATCAACAATTCTTTTCCATTAATCAAAAGTAAAGTATCACAATTTGTAGAGGCATTACTTGGATTGGTAAATAAGGTAAGAATGGTAATTATAAGAGTAAATGGGGCAGGTGCTAGCTTCATAAATATTGTTTGATTTTTCACAAGAAATATTCAAAGCGATAGAATCTTTGCTTTAAATGATTAACACCTGTAAGTTATAGCAATGCTTTTCTTGCTATCAAACAATTTTTAATTCACATACATTTATTTTTATACTATATCGATAAAGTAGACTTGAAAAAACTAGTCATCACTCTTCGTATATTTCTTCACCAGTTCGTCACAAGCCGCATCCAGCATTTCATAAACACCAACAAAGCCATCGTTCCCATAATAAGGGTCTGGTACATTTTGATTGTAACCGGGTTGCACCAAATTCATGATCATTTCTATTTTGTCTTTTTGTTCCTTTCGGAAAACGAGACGCTGCACATTTTGGTAATTGGAACTGTCCATCACAAATATTAGATCAAATAAATCCAAATCTTCTTTTGCTATTTGTCGACCTCTTTGCGATCGAATATCAATCCCATTATCCAGTGCCACAGCAATCGATCGATGATCAGGTTCATTGCCTACATGCCATGACCCAGTTCCAGCCGAATCCACTTCCCAATCTAATCCATGTTGTTGAATTTTTTCTCGCATGATCCCTTCTGCCAAAGGTGATCTACAAATGTTCCCCAAACAAACCATTAATATTTTCATTTCTTTTTAGATTAGCTCTTATTTTAATTTTTATCAAAACATAGGTATTACGAGCAACTGAGAAAGGAACCATACCAGGCATATACGTTCGTTTAAGAAATATTTTCGTTCGTCTTATATTTACTTAAATTCCTTACATGTCCGTATGGATATGGTTCAAACACCTTTCACGTACTCTTTGCATTTTACGACAAAACAATATTAAGTTATTTATATCTTCTGATCAAATTTCATTGCTATTTATTGTTCATTCCCTACTTTTAGGATATGAAAGTTAAAGGTCAACATTATCACTCCATTTGGGTACACCCAGAGGAAACAAAAATCATTCAAATCATAGATCAACGACATCTTCCACATCAATTTATCATTGAAGACTTAAGTACGGTAACGGAAGCAGCTGATGCGATTAGGGAAATGCATGTTCGTGGAGCACCATTGATTGGCGCGACTGCTGCCTATGGTGTTTACCTCGCAGCCTTGGAAGGGAAAGAAAAAAGTGATTTTAAAACTTGGATAAAAGAAGCGGCTACCCTGCTAAAAGAAACACGTCCTACTGCCGTGAATTTAGCTTGGGCTGTCGACCAACAATTGGCATTGATTGAGCAAGACGATAAGTGGGAAGTCATCACCAAAAAACTCTTTGAAAATGCAAATACTATTGCTTCAGAAGATGCACATCACTGTTCTTTAATTGGACAACACGGTTTGGCTATTATCAAAAACATTCAAAGACAAAAATCCGAAGGAGCCGTCGTCAATATATTGACACACTGTAATGCAGGTTGGTTGGCTTGTGTTGATTATGGAACGGCCACCTCCCCAATGTATGCAGCGCATGAGGCAGGCATTCCAATCCATGTCTGGGTTGATGAAACTCGACCTCGGAATCAAGGCGCTCGAATCACCGCTTGGGAATTGCAACAACATGGCATTCCACATACCGTAATTCCTGACAATACCGGTGGACATTTGATGCAACATGGCATGGTCGATCTCGTATTAGTGGGTAGCGATAGAACTACTCGGACTGGCGATGTCGCCAATAAAATTGGAACCTATCTAAAAGCCTTGGCTGCTCATGCTAATCAAGTTCCATTTTATGTCGCTTTGCCTGCTTCTAGTATCGACTGGAAAATTCGAGATGGCATCCAAGAAATTCCGATTGAACAAAGAAATGGCGCTGAGGTCAAATATATTCAAGGTTTGCACGAAGGTGCGATTACAAAAGTATTATTGACTCCAGATGAAAGTCCGGTAGCTAATTTTGCATTTGATGTGACTCCAGCGCATTTGGTTACGGGCTTGATCACAGAGCGAGGAATTTGTGGTGCAAGCGAAGAAAGTTTAATTGATTTATTTCCTGAATTCAGATAAAAATGATGGACGAAGGCTATATTAAATTCAATGCGATTTGGACAAAAGAAAAAGCTTTTGCTAAAAAATTATTGCTTGAGTTAAATACTTGTCGGCAACTCATGTATGACATGAAATTGATTGGGGCCTATGATGATGGAATTGGCTTTGGAAACATTAGTCAGCGATTTCAACAAAATCAATTTTTCATTAGTGGTTCTGCAACAGGAAATTTCAGCCAACTTGATGAAGGTCATTATAGTTTGGTAACTGATTTTAATGTCGAACACAATTGGGTAAAATGTAAAGGTCCAATCATTGCTTCTTCAGAATCTATGAGTCATGCAGTGATTTATCAAGAATGCCCGGAAGTAAACGTGGTAATCCATATTCATCAATTAGCTTGGTGGAAAAAATTACTATATAAAATTCCAACAACTTCCGACCAAACGGCTTACGGTACCCCGGAAATGGCGAAAGAGATCATTCGCTTATTTAGAGAAAGTGATGTTAATAAGACGCGCGTTTTTGCTATGGCTGGGCATCAAGAAGGACTATTTAGTTTTGGAAAAAATTATAAAGAGGCCAGTCAATCTTTTGTTCGCTTCTTTCATAATGATCTAGAAATTCTTTAAACATTTGGATTTTAATAAAAAATACTACCTTTAAGCTGACGCCAAAAAACAAACTTGTAATAGAGCATTGTTGTCACAAAAAAACATTATAAAAAATGACTATGGAAGATTTGAGTAACTTGAAACGCAAAGTTGGTTTTTACCAAGAAGTATTGAACAATACTATTTCCTACCGAGAGGTTTGGGAAAAATCACTAAAAAATAATATTCGAACTCAACTAGAAGCGATGATTAAGGAAACTGGATTATCCGCAAAGGTTGAATTAAAAGAAAATTTAGAAAATCTAGAAGCGCTCGTATTAAGTTTAGGCCAAGCGAAAAGTGGGATTTATGAAAAAGTCAACGAACATGTGCAACGTCATATGATCAAACACAATGGCGCACTAGTTTATCAACAACTTTTCAACGGAAAAATAATTGTTTTGATTAATTATCCAATGATTGAAGGATATGGCGAACCACGTCCTCCTCGGACTTTAGCCATTTATCGTCCTGAAGAAATCAAGCCTCCTTTCTTAGTTCGACATATGGAAGAATTAATTAAAGAAGTTACGGTTTGGGAAGATTATGATGATGATGAACCCACGCCAAATGCCAATCAGAAAATTGGTTATCGATTGAATTTCCCTGGAGGAGAAATAGATCCAGAAGGTTAATCAATTAGCCTTGAATGTCTGAATAATTGAATTTTGAATGGGCCTTCTATCGCGATATCCACGTTCGAAGGCCCATTCAATTATTCATTCATTCAAAATTTATTTTTCAAAATTAATTGTTCTTTCTTCTTGAATTTCTAAGTCCCCAATCATGTCCAAAACGTCTTCAATTGATCTTTTTATAGCTTATGCTCAAGCCGATGCTGATTTGTTAGAGCGATTACGTATTCAACTTCGAGCAGTAGAACGAATTGGCTTAGTCGATGCCTGGCATGATGGAGAGATTGAAGTAGGAAGCAATCGGGAAGAAGCGATTTTGAATGCATTAAAAAATGCAGAAATTATTTTGTTACTCGTCAGTGCTGACTTTATTGCTTCTGAATTTTCTTACGAAAAAGAAGTCAAGGAAGCCATGAAATTACATGAGCAAGGTAAAGCTGTTGTCATCCCAGTAATCCTAAAAGAATGTGGTTGGCAATATACCCCTTTTGCCAAGTTACAAGTGCTTCCACAAAATGCTATTCCAGTCACCAATGAACATTGGAAAACAACAGACCGAGCTTTTCAACAAGTCGTCACAGAAGTGGTTAGAATCAGCAATGCAATGCGCGGAGAAGAAGATATTTCTACTATTAGAAGTGAAGTAAAAGAAACGTCTACCACTACGGTAACTCAAGAAAAAACAACCAGTTATTCTAAAACCATTCAAAAAAATAAACCAGCTCCTACCCCACCTAAAAAGAAAAACTCCGTCGTACAATATGCCATTTTGTTTTTTTTAGCTGTGATGGGTATTGCTTTTCTTTTTAAGCAATTTAATACTCCGACCGAGGTGGAAAATCCCATTACTGAAAACATCCCTGCTAAAGAAGAGCAGACAGAGCGTACATCAAGAGTCGTGACGGATCCACCAAAAAAGATGGAACAACAAAAACCAGCAGAAAGGACAACAAAAGAAGTGGTTGATCCGCCCAAAAAGAGAGAACAAGAAAAACCGATAGAAAAACCCGTGAGAGAAGTCGTTGACCAACCCAAAAAGACCGAACAAGAAAAACCAGTAGAAATAATAACAAAAGAAGTCGTTGATCCACCCAAAAAGATTGAAAGTCCTACTCGAGTCAATCTGCCAAGTATTTCCATCAATGGTTTGAATTGGATGACATCCAATTTGATGACCAACAGTCCTGGTGGTTCTTGGTGTCCAAATAATAAAGAAAGTGATTGCGCCAAATATGGTCGTTTATATTTATTTAAAAATGCTCAAAACATTTGTCCTCAAGGATGGCGGCTACCAAGCAAAGCAGAGTGGAAAGCACTGAGTCAAGCTGACATTCGTCAACTCAATTTATCTAAATCAGGAGTCTATGACAAAACTTTTCGAGATTTGAATCGCAAAGCCTATTATTGGTCTAGCGATCGATCAGGAGGAGGCGAAGCTTGGTGTTTTGAATTTATGAAAGAAGAAACAGCACGAGTGGATAGAAGGTATGTACATTGGGGATTGGCGTGTCGATGTGTTGCTGAGTAAAATCAATATGATTTTATGGACATTCACTTTTCTTGTTAGTTTTCTTTTTTCGCAAAAAAAAAGAATAACCAATAATATCGTAAAAGCGACCTGCATTTTCCTACGTAGAATCGTCACAAATAATAAAAAAAGGGTTAAATATTGAAACAGTCCAATCGTTAATCAAAAGCTAAAATCAACAAAAAAGCATTCTTTTTAGTTAAATCCATTCTTGTTTTAGTAACACATTAATTTTGCTTTTAAAGCGTTTCTTGTATTGGCATCAACTTTGCCGCTAATAAAATGTGTAGCAATAAAAGCTGTCACAAAAATATCAAACCCTCCTTTTTTTTCCCCCTTATCACACCATACACCAATTTCACCTAAACCAACTTTAGAGCTAGTCTCTGTATGGATGAGATCGTTATATCCATCAACCATTGTCAAATGCAATACTTTGACCAGCCCCCTCCATGCAATTTCACCGTCTATTCAATTTTATGAACAAAATAAATCTCTATAATTATGATAACTTTTAAAAACAAAAATTACCTTTTACTTCCCCTTTTCCTTTGTCTGCATTTTATGCTTTCTGCAGCTACATTTAATTCTGGCAATTCTGGCGATTGGAATGACACCAACACATGGCTTGAATCAGGAACACCTGCGGCTGGCGATGATATTTTCATTCACGATGGACACACCGTTACACTTATTCAAAACAGTAGTTACACGCATACAGGAAATATTACTGTTTATCAAAATGGAACCTTAGTAGCCAAAACAGGGAACAACTCCAGTGGATTTAATTTCAATGGAAATGAGTTTCACGTTTTTGGGCAATTGACCATCCCTTTTCCAGATAAGGATTTAAAAATAATGGGCAATAGTTTATTTTGGGGACATCCATCAGCGATCATTTTTGTCAGTGATGACTGGATCGTTACCGACAATGCTCAAACTATCGTAGATGGTATCTGCGTAGAAGTAGATGATGATTTTCATATCAATGGAACCAATGCTACTGTCTGTGGTGGAGGTGGTGTAAGTATCGGTCCTGCAAATTCAAGTAATACTTTTAACCTTTTAAATGGAGCAACTACTGATCAAATTTGTTTGGAGACTTTAGTCTATCGAGGAGTCGGTGGTGACTGCACCACTGCTATCGCTAGTGGAACAGGAAATAAAGAACCAATCGCAATCGATGATCAAGAATATACATTAGAAGATACACCAGTCAGCGTTGATGTATTAGATATGAATGTTCCTGATAGTGATCCTGATGCTGGGCAAATAATAAAAATAGTTAGTGTAGGAAATGATGCGGCAATGACGGATGGAGCTACAGATGCAGGTGGAATCGTCAACATAAATGATAACGGAACGCCCAACAATCCTTCTGATGATTTTGTTGATTATTCACCGCCAACTGGTTTTATTGGGACTGATTTTTTCTCTTATGTCATTACTGACCAAAATGGAGGTTTCACTTTTGCTGAAGTGACCATAAATGTAACGGCTCCCCTCCCAGTTAGTCTAGTCAATTTTTCCGCTAAGGAAAATGCATGTGAAATAGAAGTCCATTGGGTAACTGAAAGTGAACAGAACAACGATTTTTTTGAAATAGAAAAAAGTACGAATGGTATTACATTTCAAGTCATGAAAAAAATAAGCGGCGCAGGCAATTCTAGTATTTTTAGAAACTATCGTTTTGTAGATGCCTTGCCTAATCGTCAAAATTATTATCGACTAAAACAAACTGATTTTGATGGTCAATTCACTTATTCTGATGTGGTATTTGTCGCTTCTAATTGTATTCAAAAAGAAAATATTGGAGTGGTTACTTTATTTCCAAATCCTGCAAAAGGACCTGAAGTCAATTTACGATTTAATGCAAATGATGTAGAAGAAAGTCAATTCTTCTTAACTGATTTATATGGACAAATTTTATTTGAACGACAGATGAACATTGAAAAAGGGATGAATAATATTCCAGTAGATATACAGACACTTCCGACAGGAACTTATTTTATCCATGTAGGAAAAAAGACTTCTAAGTTTGTAAAAATCAGAGATTAGTCTTAGTGCATGTTTATCCCAACGAAAATTCCAAAATACGCAAAACGATAAAATACTCAATAGGCTTTAAAATGATTCACATTAGATTTTCATGGTCGATTTTTTAGGTGATAAGAATTTTGAAATGGTTATCTTTCTTTTAAGCTGCCGGGAGTAATTCTGGCAGCTTTTTTTAGATAAAAAATCCATCTTTGCTGTGCTATATCTAATAGGACATATTTTCATAGAAAAAGTTATATTTGACGATCATTATGATTTAAAATAAATTTTCAATGAAAAAAATTCAATTCCCTTCCGCGCATACCATTTTATTATTAATTGCTGCCTTAGTCGCTATCTCTACATGGTTAATTCCTTCCGGAAAATTCGACACGCTAGGCTATGACAAGGAAAAGAATAAATTTATCCAAAGCGGACAAGGTGAAGACAAAATATTTGATGCCAATCAAGCCAGTTTAGATCAATTAGGTGTAAAAATTCCTTTAGAAAAATTTACGAATGGAGATATTTGGAAACCAGTAGGTATTCCTGGAACCTACCATGAATTACCTGCCAATCCACAAGGTTGGGCAGCTTTTATTCAATCGCCTTTGCAAGGAATTACTAAAGCCATTGATGTCATTTTATTTGTTTTAATCATTGGAGGTTTTATTGGAGTCGTTCACGAAACTGGGGCCTTTGATGCCGGTGTAACTTGGTTGGCCACAAATTTAAAAGGCCGAGAAAGTTTATTGATTGTCTTGATTACTGTTTTGATCGCTATTGGCGGAACGACCTTTGGACTCGCCGAAGAGACCATTGCTTTTTATCCCATTTTAGTACCCGTTTTCTTGGCAGCTGGTTATGATGCAATGGTTGCTCTGGCCGCCATTTATATTGGTTCAGCTATGGGAACGATGGCTTCTACCGTCAATCCTTTTAGCGCCATTATTGCTTCTGACTCTGCGGGAATTAATTGGACGACTGGGATTGGTGGTCGATTTTTCATGCTAGGACTCGGTGTCGTCATTTGTCTTTGGTACATCATTCGCTATGCAGAAAAAGTGAGAAAAGATCCTACACAATCTATCATTTATAGCCAAAAGGAAGAAATCGAAGAGATGTTTCTAAAAGATTATGGACAAAATACCATTTCATTTACACTACAAATCAGATTGGTTTTAATCATTTTTGTGGCTTGCTTTGCCATTATGATTTTTGGTGTGTCTCGATTGGATTGGTGGTTTATGGAAATGACTACGGTCTTTTTTGTCGGTTCCATTATCACAGGACTTGTTGCTTGGATGGGTGAAAAAACATTCGTTAGTTCTTTTGTCAAAGGTGCTCGAGACTTATTGGATGTTGCTTTGATTATTGGTTTGGCAAGAGGTATCACCGTGCTGATGGACGAAGGTTTGATTAGTGATACTTTATTGTATTATTCTTCTACTGCCGTAGAAGGAATGCCCAAAGGTATATTTGTAAACGTGATGATGTTTCTTTATGCTGGTCTTTCCTTTTTTATTCCTTCCTCTTCGGGGATGGCTGTTTTGTCTATGCCTATTATGGCACCATTAGCTGACGTAGTCAATGTTGGTCGAGAAGTCGTCGTCAATGCTTATCAATATGGCATGGGCTTGATGGCCTTCATTACACCAACTGGTTTGATTCTCGCTTCGCTAACCATGGTCAATGTAACTTACGATAAGTGGCTTAAGTTTGTTATGCCATTGTTATTGATTTTGACTTTAGTGACAATGGTGGTGTTGACGGTTTCTGTTTATTTATAAAATAGATTCAGCGATTCTACAGTAAGTTATTTGGTTCTTCGACAAACCCTGTACATGTACGCATGTATGTGTATAGACATTCAAAATTGAAATTCAACGCTTCCTTTGGTCGCTTTTTCATCTCACTTTATGAATGTCCACAGGATTTGTCGAAGAAGGAATTATGTTGGAGTACCTGCTTAACTACTTGTCTGCAAAATCAGATTTAAAGTACTCTGGAAACTCATTTTCAAGCAAGCGTATTTTATTAAAAAGAAAAAATCACCTCTGCATAATTTTTAAATCACTTCGTCGAAAAAGTAGGATTCTTAATCGTAGATTAAGGATATTACCCCTGTTCATAAAAAAGACAAAATCTTATTTATTAAAACCTAAAAAACGAACCAGCATGAATGCACATGAGATTGACTATCAAATTTTCGGAGAAGAAATGCAATTTGTAGAAATCGAATTGGATCCTTATGAAACGGTAGTGGCCGAATCCGGAAGTTTTATGATGAAACATGAAGAGATTGAAATGACCACTATTTTTGGCGACGGAAGTCAACGTCAAGAAGACCAAGGCATATGGGGAAAAGTACTCTCCGCCGGAAAACGATTGATCACAGGTGAAAGTCTTTTCTTAACTGCTTTTACTCATGGAGGAAATGGGAAACGAAAAGTTTCTTTTGCCTCTCCTTACCCTGGTCGTATCATTCCCTTAGATCTTTCCGAATTGGAAGGCAAAATTGTTTGTCAAAAAGACGCTTTTCTATGTGCTGCAAAAGGTACGGAAGTCGGGATTGAGTTTTCTAAAAAACTCGGTCGCGGATTTTTTGGTGGAGAAGGTTTTATCATGCAAAAAATAGAAGGAGATGGCATGGCTTTTATGCATGCAGGTGGAACCGTTGTAGAAAGAGAATTAGTTATCGGTGAAGTCCTACATATCGATACAGGTTGTTTGGTTGGTTTTACACGTGATGTGCAATATGATATCGAAATGATCAAAGGAGTGAAAAATATGATTTTTGGTGGAGAAGGTATTTTTTATGCACGTCTACAAGGACCTGGAAAAGTTTGGATTCAATCATTACCATTTAGTCGCTTAGCAGATCGAGTATTGCGGAATGCGAAAAATTATGGTATGGGTGGAAAAGGAGAAGGAAGTGTTTTAGGAGGTCTAGGTGATTTATTTGGTGATATGTAACGAAGCACACATTAACCCATAAAATATAAAGCACATTTAAATTCCGAATTTTGGTTATCATCAGAGTTCGGGATTTTTCTTTTTACAAAAAAATGAATTGACTGATCTTTTCCTAGTCTTTAAAAAACTAAAGAGATCCCGACTCTATTTTTTTCAAAATACTACTCTTTCTCAACACACTTATCAATGGTAATACAAAAAAAGTCGAAGTAGGATATAAACGATAGGTAACATAAAAACGAAAATATCTAACATAGCCCCTCTAATATTATTTCCTTTTATCGGATATAAGGTATCCGGAAATCCACCCCAAAACCATTCCATTCCTAAGATCAATAGATATAAACTCACAAAAAAAATGTTAACTACTTTTGATTTCCAATCATAAAACTGGTAAATCGCAAAGAATAGGACTGCTGTGATTAAGCAGGCTTGCATATGTACATCTTGAAGTAGCATTTTAAGTTCAGGAAAACCGATTAAAAAAATCAGAAAAAGATTGGCAATAAAAACGCCTTGAATGATTTTGACACTATCTTCAAATTGATAACGAGCTATTTTTAATTTGGTATTCATATCACTCGATTTTGGTAAGAAAGAAGGGCGGGCCACGAATATTCGTAGCCCAAAGAACGACCATAGCTTTATAAGCCTTTTATGTTCTCTATTTGCCCAGTTTCGTTTTTCCCCAACCTTCGGTTCCCCTTCCCTACTTACAGTTTCCCTTGAGCGGGATGATCTAACACCGGCGGGACTTCATTACGATTCTCGGTTGTTATTTCTATAATAAAAAAAGTAGCCATAGAAAACTATTTTCCTCGTCAAGTAACGTCAAATTTTCGATGAAATTTCGTTTTATAACAATTCAATCTCATTTTTATAAATTTCATATTGCAATCCAAATTTATTTGGATTAAGTCAATATTCATACTAAAAAAATGTAAACCTTGACTTATCAGATCCAATGGTTCATTCTTACAATCTAACATCTTGAGGATGTTTTTTAAAAAAATTGAATTATCTAACATGCTACTTTTTCATTGGTGTCTTGCGACGTATAGTCGTATACTTAAAAGCGACAGTAAGTTGTATCTAAAATAATCATGTTAAATCTAACTATTCTTTTTTCGCCTCTAGCCGGCTAGGCTTTTCCTTTTTTCATTGCCAAAAAA
>CAYTVR010000238.1:0-11688 GCA_964441245.1 uncultured Saprospiraceae bacterium
CTTCTGGCAGGAACCGTGACATAACCTGTTCTATGTTGAACTTTTTGAAATTTTAAATCCTCTAATGACGCTTTATTTCGATTAGGTAATTCCCAATCATCTAAGTTAGCCGTTGGATAATCTTTGACATGTTCTACATTTCGGCCTCGCTCTAGCACCAAGGTTTTTAATCCTTTTTCACTCAGCTCTTTTGCGGCCCAACCGCCACTAATACCTGAGCCAACGACAATGGCATCATAAGTATTTTCATCTTTACCTTGAGAATTGAAATACATAGTAGTATGGTTATTTTAAGAAATTATTGAAGTACAACTTCTGTTTATGATTTAAAACATTTGGCTTTTACGCGGGTATATTTTCAAGTTAAAAATACGCAAAATAATTTTGCGAAAGCGAAAAATATAGAATTATTGTTTGCTTAACACTAACAAAATAAATTTAAACCAATATTTAAACTCATTCACCCATTTTAAATGAGGCATTGCGAAATATCTATACAAAGGATAAAAACACCTTTAAAATAAAAAATCAGAAACATCTTAGTCATTTCTGATTTCTTAAATTTTGTGAAAATAATTTCCTTGTGAGCATTCTATGGTTTAATGAATTTTCACTAGTTTCCCTTGTTGTATCTGCTGACCACTATTCAATATTCTATAAAAATAAATTCCATTTGCTAAGAACTGTGTATTCCACTCGGTGGAAAAATTAACTAAAACCTGCTCTGAAATGAGTTGCCCGGATTGATTAAATATTTGAAAGGTGGCATCATCTAAACCATCTGCATTTTTTTCGATGGTCAACCAATCTTTAATGGGATTTGGATAAATGATAAATCCTGGTTCTCTATCACTAGAGCAAGGATTAGTAATGATTGGTGAAAAAGAAAAACGAGCATCTTCATCTATTTGTTTGAGTCGAAGATAAGGCATGTTTAATTTTGACCATTCATATTGATAAAAAAGAGGGAGCATACTATTCCCTGAACTGAGTGTTGGTTGCCAGCCAATTTTTTGCCATTCCCGACCATCAGTACTTCCTTGTATTTCGAAACCTAAGTTATTTTTTTCTGAAGCAGTACTCCAATTCAACAATAGTTGTTGGCTTTCACAGCTTCCGCTAAAATGGGTAAATTCAACCGGAAGAGCTGCAAGTACGTTTACACTATAATCTTCTGTTTCTCCTCCATTAAATCCTGTACCATTGCATGGATCGGGCGTATAACCTAAACTAAATTGAAGCCTGATTCGGAGTCTTTTAGTGCCGAGTGGTGTACCAACAGGAGGAATAATGTTTTCTACCCAAGGACCTGCTCCTGTCAGGTCAATAACATGTTCATCATTTTCAAATGTGCCATCTGCATTCCAATCCACCCATACATTTAATCGAGAACTGGCCCAACTAACATTAGGAGTAACTGTTAGCGCATAAGTTGATCCAATGTTCAAATCCGTTGACGTATTTGAATAATCGCTATAACCAACTACATTAGCGCAAGCCCAACCAGCAGTTGTGTTATTGATTGTATTGAGTTGTACTTGTGTGATCACTTCATTTTGATTTGTGAAATGTCGTGGACGACAAGGCATATCAACACAAACATCCCCTACAAAATAAGGAATCTGATGCCGCATGCGATTAATAATACTTGGGGCTCTATCTCTAAAAGCTTGCGCCATATCAGCTGTAGCAGCATCTCCAATTGGATTGCCCATGTCATCATTGACCAAGGGCGTAGAATAAAAATTGACATCATTTCCGCAAAGATGTGTTCGCCAATTTCCATTATTATAACCATGAGCGTATGGCAAACTCGATCCATCTCCAGGGCAATGTCCTCCTCCTCCATTGTGTCCTATTTCATGTCGAAAAGCAGCGGGTTGTCCTATATTGTTTACAGAAGTAAATCCACCAACTCCCGCCCAACCACCAGCCTCATTTGGGGCGCCAGTAAGGGTTTGAAAAGCACTGACATAATCGGCTCCAGTCGCCTCAATTTCCGTAGCAAACCAATCCAAACAATCAGAAAGCACACTTGTAACTACTCCAGGGTTATTCGCCGTCAAGCCTGTCCCCACCAATCTCATATAAACATCATTCACTAAAGAGTTAGTGAGTCCCTGATTGACAGTGGCCACCATCATTGCAGCATGTGCATTGACATCACCTGCGACAGCTGCCGCTGAATTAGAATAGCCAATAAAAATATCAATTGGAGAAAAGCCATTTTGATCCGTTTCTAAACAATCACAATCAGGACCTTCTCTTAGGCTCGCTTGAGGCAAAGTCATTTCTTCTGTTTCTAAAATATTACATTCCCAATCACTATTGCTTTCGACCAACCAATAATCATCTTTAGAATCTGGAGTCGGTAATAACTGAAACTCGCCTTCTGGCAATACGAAAGAAGCTGCGAATTTATCTGTTGCAGGGTTATAAACAAGAATCACATTTTGATATTGAGGCAAATGTTTGAAACGTTCATCTAGAGCTAATCCACTCCAAACAGTCAAATTCTTATACGCTGTTTCTGATCGCTTAGTTAAGTTGATCGTTAAGGATTGATTTGACGGTCTTGGTAATATAAATTTATTAGGAAAGGTTCTTTTCCCATTTTTGATTGGTAAGCTTAGTTGGACCGGATAAACGTTTTCAAAAATATGATAAGTAGCTCGTTGAGTTAATCTATGATTATCATCCAATTGAAATAATGAACTTATTTTATTCTGGGCAAAAACAATATTGGTGATTCCTATCAGAAAGAATATTATAAAGTGACGAAGCATTGTTTTGTTCTTTTAAAATAAAAAAAGCAAAATACATTAAAAATAATAAACATATCTTTTGAGCTCTTAAAAAAACGACTGTTAGTTAAGTTTATAACAATAGTTATTCTTCAAAAATATCATGCCCACATTTCAACTCCATTCCTATCGGCGAACCATCAGGCATGTCAACAGGCGGAGTTAATTGAATGGACTCCGGATGAAGACGTAGTTTTTCGATTTCTGCTAAAGCAAAAACATAATGTGCTTTTTGCAATTCATCATTGGTGTTTAGGTTGGCCTGAATCCAAGTTTCCAATTCATTTATTTTTAGGAGGGCTACTGCACGAACTTGAGTAGCAGCTTTATCATTTACCTGAAGTTCCATCAAATGTTGTAAGGTCAACTTGCCAGACATCCGTTGAAGTTCCGCATGATAAGCATTCTCTTTTTTGTCTTTCCAAGTCGTTTGAAATAATTGGTCTATGACATTTCCTAAGCCTGGCATTTCTTTTGGAAAACGAACTTGATGTTCTACTAATCGAGCGGCTCGTTGTGGATGAAGCAACAATCGGATACTTGTATTCATAGCACTTTCAGCTGATGCGATAGGATCGAAAGTAAGGCCCGTTCTTGTTTTAAAACTTTCTCTACCTCGGCGATACGTAGGTGGTTTGGGCGGAATTAAGGCTAAGATTTTTTCAGGCAATGCCAATTGTTTTGAGTCTAATGTTTTTAAAATAGTTTGAATCGCTTTTTGTTGAATCGCTGCGGGGATAATTTTTACTACTTCTTGTTGATCCCCTCGCATCGCATAACTATAATCCACTCCACCAATTAACTTCACGACTCCTTCTGCTTGATAACGATGTGATAAATATAGAGGAACCAACACTTCCTCCAATGTTGACATGGCAGCATTATCGGGAATACTGTAGACACTAAAATTTTCCAAAGCTTGTTGCCGAACAGTCATTAAGCGGTTCATTTCATCTATTGCACTTTCACCGTTATCCCAGAGATGAGCATGGGGATGAGCTCCTCCATTTGGTCGCGCATCTCGATCTGAGATATATCGAAATCCTTGAGCAATTGATTCGTCTACTATTTTTTGAAGCGCTTCTTTTTCATTTGTTCCTTTCGGAAAATCCTGATAGCCGTAAAGAATGGTTCGTTTATCCCAAGTCCCGATTTTATCATCATAAGCATTTGAGAAATCCATATTCCCGTTTTTATCTAACTCGATATATGGATGTGGATAATCCATGACCGAAGCTCGATTATTGGTGCTGGCTGCAAAGTTATGTGCTAGACCAAGGGTGTGTCCAATTTCGTGAGCTGACAATTGTCGCAATCGAGCCAAAGCCATTTCTTTCATTTTTGGTGAAACAAACTTGCTATTTTTAAAAGGCTCTTTCATCAGTCCTTGAGCGATTAAATAATCTTGTCGAACTCGAAGGGAACCTAAAGAAACATGACCTTTAATAATTTCACCGGTACGGGGATCATAGACAGAGCCACCATAAGACCAACCTCGTGTCGCTCGATGTACCCACTGTATAACATTGTATCGAACATCCATTGGATCAGCATCTTCGGGCAGTACTTTTACTTGAAATGCATTTTGATAGCCTGCTGCTTCAAAAGCCTGGTTCCACCAACTTGCTCCAGTTATCAATGCGGAGCGAATTGGTTCTGGTGCACCAGGGTCGACATAATAAATAATAGGTTCTACGGCTTCACTCATTTGAGCTGTTGGATCTTTTTTGTGTAATCGATGCCTATTGATATATCTTTTGACCAAGGGTTGATCAATGGGTGTGGCATAGTCTTGAAATTGAATACCAAAATAACCAGAGCGAGGATCGAGTTCTCGCATTTGATAATTATCATCAGGTAATCGCACAAAAGAATGATGCTGCCGAACGGTAATTGCTTTCGGAGAAGGAACGACTTGATTGACATAGCGACCTTTGGGTTCTCCTGTAAAAGTTAGCGTGGCTTCAAATTCTGTATTATCTGGAAAGTTTTTCGTTCGTTCCATGTAGATGGCGGAACGAGTAGGATCCAATTTGTAATTGCCTTGTTTGGAATTTTTCAAAGCGCCTATGACATCGTGAGCATCTCTGGATAAAAATTTTGTAGCATCTACTTTTATGGAGGCTTCATTTTCTGATTCTATCTTAAAACCCCAAAGTACGGATTGAGCGAAGGCTTGTTCTATAGATTTTTTTTCTGCTTCGTTTTCACTAATCGCTCGGAAGTCATAATTGACATGAACCAATAAAATTTTGGGACCACTTCTAATAAATTTTACAACTCGACTCTCTCCCAATTGTCCTCGATCCAGACCAATATCATTTGACCCGACTCCAGCTGGCAATGAATTAACATACAAAAACTCTTCTTCTAATCGATCAATCGTTAATAAAATTTTGCCTGTTTTGACCTCCCAAGAAAAATCAAAAAACCCTTTAAAAGTTTCCCCACTACTCCTTACTGGCTTTTCTTCTTTGAGTATTGGCGTTTCTTTTATTTGTTGTGTGGGATTACAAGCTAACAAGGGCAGATAAAGGAAGAGAAAAATTAATTTTTTCATTTTTCAGATTTTAAAAACGAGGAATTATTTAAGCACAAAAATAATATTAGAGTCTAAAAGTCTAATGTAAGTATTTCAGTATGGATCTTGAAATTTTTCCTGAATTAAGTCCGATAGATATTAAAAGGAAACTTAGGAAGGATCAAAAAATTATTGAGAAAGTGCTTCTTTCAACTTCCTCTTATTGTACAAATCTGTGTTGATGAGGATCGCTAAACAGACAAAAAAGAAGGAACCTACTTTGTCTGTTTCAATGAGATCGTTGATGATCAAAAGGCAATCGATGGCAATAACCGCGAGTAAAGCGGCCATGAGTATTCTCTTTCGAAAAAGATCTTCCGTTTGATGATAGACGACTTCTCCTTTTATTAAAAAATAAAAATTAAGTACTAGAAAAAAGAAAAGTCCCATCAAGCCTTGTTCTACTGCCGTCATCAAATAATAACTATGAATGCCTGACTTCTCTGGGTTTTTACTTACGTAGGTTTCAAAATTCCTAACGGTGTATGAATGGTAATAATTGTAAAAATTTCCTGGGCCAAAGCCTAGAACTGGTTTTTCTTTAATCATATAGGCTCCCGCAATCCAACGATAAAATCGCTCCATCGTAGAAGCATCTTCTCCTTTTGCGGTAGCAGAAATTAAGCTATCAAAATCTTTATGTGCTACCGTTTTTTCATATTCAGGAGCATAATCCAAATAGGTATTATTGACCGAAAGGGAAATGATCACAGCTGTTACACCGATGACTGCTATTCCTATGGCATATTTGATCAATCGAAATTTAATAATGAAGGAAGTGATCATCGCAATCAACAAACCAACATAAGCTGCGCGGGTATAAGAAAACCAAGTCCCGACCAAAAGAATCAACAAACAGCCTATGAGCACAAACCAGGTGATTGAAAATCTTCGATAACTTTTTTTGAGGTACCAAACGAAGGGAATGAACAGTGTTAGTATCGCCGCATAACTCACATGATTCCGATAAAATGGTTCTAAAGATCTATTGATTCGATCAAATGCGAAGTCATATCCAGCATGCTTGATCAAAGCAGAAAAAACGGTCAAGACCAGAGGAATTAAGACGCCCCATATCAGGATTTTAAAATCCTTTTCTTTTTTCAACATAGTTCCAGCCAAAAAGAAAAAAACGACTATATACCAAAATTTAGCTAAAGAAAACTTTAACGATATCACGAAGTTTTCCGACCAAATACTCGTCGCACAAATCCAACCAAAATGAAGTAGCAAAAGCAAGCTGACCGGATGTAATAAAAAGTCCGTCTTGATATTTTTTACAGATCGCAAAACAAATAAGAGGTAAAGCAACATCAAACCGACCATCAAAGGTTCAGATGGTAAATCTGTTGCAAAACCACCGGGCAATTCTATTTCGGTAGATAATGGAATACAAAAAAAGAGGAGAAAAAATACTTTTTTGAAATCAACAATAGAAATGAACACCAATAATAGAAACGCAGGAATTCCCGCTAAAAAATACATTTCCGTAAGGATACCTGCAAGCAGACTCCCAATAATACTTAGGCCAAAAACTTTGATCAAAAAGTCTTCCTGCCAAAAAGATTGTATGGAGGAAAATTTAGCCATTGATAATTGATCGCCAATTTACATCTTTATATGCATCCAATAGTAGTACACCAATTACGCTAAAAAGAAACGCAATAAATATGGAACCTAAAATAATAATAGACCGCTTTGGACGAGACTTGATAACGGGTACAGTCGCTGCTTCAACTAAGTGAATAGCTGTAAAATCATTTTCATAAGCTGCACGCAATTGCTCCAGCATATTAATATCAATACCAATTTGGTCTTTGAGTTGTTGATGCAAACGATAGGTTCTCTCAAAAGGTGAAACTCCTTCTTGAAAAAGCAGTAATCGTTCTTCAGCCATTTTTACTTCTTGAGCAATTCCATTCAAATCAGCTTGTAACAGGATAATGGTATCCGGGTCAATCTGAGGATAGGTTTTTAATAAATCCAATCGCGCACTTGTTTTGGCGAATTTCAGTGAAGTGGTCAATAATAAATCAGGTAATTCTTCACTTTGGTTATTCGTATTATAAATCCCATACTTCACCCGTAGACGAGTCAAACTATCTGAGAGTATCGCTAATTTTTGTTCTTTAGATTTGATACTGTTTTCATAGGCAATGATTTCTTTGGCCTGACTTTGCTTGACCAAATTTTGTGCAACTTCATTCACGCGTTCTCTTCCAGCATTTGCAATTTCAGCTGCCAATTTTGGATCTTTATCTTCCACCGCTAATTCAATTCCATCAAACTTGGTTTTAGTGATCATGAACAGGTCAGAAAATTTTAATTTGATTTTGGACTTCGCTTTTAAGGTACTGGTGTCAATATCATAATGCTTATACAAATCAAATTTTTCAATCAAATGATCCGCTACTAGGTTGGAATTACAAATAGACAGTATTCGATCAATGTCCTCTCCGGCACCGTAATAATTTTTAGAAGTACTATTACTTCCAATTAGATTTGGTTTTGCTAAGTCATGATTAGCAGCATAGAACAGCGTGACTGCTTGATAATAATCATCTTTTAATAACGCAAAGATCAAGCTACCAATAGCCACGATCCCACAAGTATAAATGATGAGTTTTTTTCGCCTAAAAATAGTTTTTAAAACGTCTAACAGATTTTCCTGATGTTCCATTTAATTAAGTTTCGATTATTTGCTGCCGCAAAAGTAGAAAATTTGGCTATGATATTTACATTTTTACTTCCTTGTCTAAAGCATCAGATAGGATTAACACGCTGAAAAAGAAATTAAATACATCAATCTTGAAAAATTTGTTTTCTACTTAAAATGTTGATAAGTGAAGCTATAATTTATTGTATTTGTTTATTCCTCATAGTCAAGCCAATATACATTTGTCAAATAAATACTATATCAATTTAATCTGTTTTAGAGGCAAATATTATCTAACTGAATATTTTTAACTCGCTTTCGCTAAAAAAGCACAGATCGTCTTTTCTTTTAGAAAAAGGCCTATACAAGCTTGTTCAAAAAAAGAAACATCCTCAAATCGTTAATTTATTTTTTTCATTTCCTTAATCATCTTTAGGTCAATCAATCCAAATACCACCGCAGCTAGAAAAGCGACTCCACCATTCATGATAAATCGCAATCGCCAATCAAAAGTAGTATTGGAAGCAAAGCCATAACTAATGCCTACTACAGCGATTATGAAAAGTATTATTTTTAAGATCAAGCTATAGTTTACTTTCATTTGAAAAATATTCACTGCTAAAAGCATTTCTGCAAAGAGTACAAAAAACTGGGTTAGCACCGTAGCCATCGCCGCTCCAGCAGCTTTGAATTTTAAAATCAGAAAGTAATTCAAAATGATGTTGGCTACAATTCCAATCGCAAATATGATATTCATCTTTTTTAAATTTCCATTTGCGGTCAGCAAACTTCCCCAAATATACGTACCGCTCACCGCGATAAAAGTCAAGATCAAATATCCTAAAACTTCACCCCAATATGGCGTGGCTTCCCAATACAACAGCTCCATAATTTCCTTCTGGAAAAAAAAGGTAGGAATGGATATACTAATCGCTCCAGCCCAAATCAAACCAAAACTTAGTCGCAACAATTCTTGGAAAGATTCTTTGGCTTGAATCAATTTCGCAAACATCGGCAACAATAAACCCGCAAATAAAAAACCGATCATATTGACGGCATCCAACAGTCGATAAGCAGAAGCATAAATTCCTGCTTCTGCCGCACCATCTGACAACATTCGTTCAATCATCACTGCATCCACGCGCGTATAAACGGTCATTAAAAAAATGGCTAAGGCGTAGGGATAACTTTCCTTTAATATTAAAAACAAAAAAGCTTTATTGAACTTAAATTGCAAAACCTTGAGGTGCCTTTTGACCACCCAAAAAGAAATAAATGCACTGGTCGCCAATGTCGCTGTCTGCGCATAAATGAACCATTCGATCTGGAAGTTTTTGCTAAAAGCAGGTACATACAATAGAATACCACAAACGATAATCATCAATAATTTATCAAGTGCGGATATGATGCTATCTGTTCTATAATAACCTAAACCGGAAATATTGGAACGTAAATAGAAAAGTAAGGAAACTAAAATTTGGTTGATGGCTATGGCCAAAATGAGGTGATAAATCTGGATATCATAATCAAAGATCATCGCCAAACCAAATACGAAAAAAAGATAAATCGTGCTCAAAAAGAGTTTTAACATCAAAATATTCGGAAAATATTTATGAATTAGCTGGCTATGTTGTGCAATATTCCGATTATTGTAGTAATGAATGCCAAAGTCGTTGATGATTTGTAACAGATACGTAAAGTTGAATAGCGCAAAATAAATTCCGAAAGTTTCTTTTCCTACAATATTTTGTACCATTCGGTCAATACCAAAAATATAGAAAGGCTTTATCAACAAGTTGATAGATACCAAGAAAAATATATTGATCAAGAACTCTCTGTTCACCTTTCTATTTTTTTACAAAAAAGACAAAAATACCAAAGTTCCATCGATCATGGCGACGAAAAACTGAACTTGTTTAAAATAAAATCCTTCTTTGACAAATCTTCTGGACATTTATAAAATGAGATGAGAAAGCGACCAAAGGATTCCGATAGCTATCGGAAGAGTTTCATTTTTGAATGTCTATACACATACATGCGTACGTACAGGATTTGTCGAAGAACCAATAAAAAATTAGATGCTGCCATCAGAATTAAATAAAAATTTGACCGCCGTTACTCGACTAGCTCAAGCCAGTAAGATTCATCGATTACTGGCTCATCCTTTTCGATATACTTATGCGATCTTGTTTAAGGAGTTGGTTTATCCTCAAACTAAAAAAGGAGTACTCAAAGAAGCGGAAACTTTTTTTGGTAATAAAATGCAGGTCACCCTTCCTGCGGGAACAGATATTTTTTTGACTGGTGGTAAATCACATGATTCAGAAATTCGGTTAGCACAATTTCTCATCCATCAATTAAAAGCTGGAGATGTCTTTATTGACATTGGAGCACACTTTGGATATTTTACTTTGCTAGCTGCGAACTTGGTTGGAGAGCAAGGTAAAGTCTGTTCTTTTGAAGCATCACAAACGACTTTTGAAGTCTTGAAAAAAAATACAAGCACTTCTAAAAATGTAAGTATTTACAATCGCGCTATTTCCAATAAATCAGAGGTGCTTTCTTTTTTTGAATTCCCGGTCTTGTACTCAGAATACAATTCTATGGATGTAGATCAATTCAAAAATGAAAGTTGGTATCGTAAATATCCGCCTAAAGAAATCCAGATTGATGCGACTACGGTTGATCAGTTTTTATCTGAAAATAAAATGGAGCCAAAACTAATTAAGATAGATGTTGAAGGAGCGGAATTTAAAGCGATTCAAGGACTGACCAATACATTAGAAGCCTTTTCGCCAACGGTCATTATGGAATACCTAGAACCTTCTCGAAGTAATGAAGCCCACCAAAAAGCAGCCGCTTTATTTTATCAATTAAATTATCAAGCTTATCTAATCAATGCTTCTGGAACATTGGATCTTTGCAAAGACATAGACCAATATTTGGTAGATAATCGGATGGAATCAGATAATGTAGTTTTTACAAAAAACATTGCCCGCTAACAGTTGTAATTAGATTTTTGCAACAATCCTAACTGCCAACGAACAATGTACATCACAGGGTGGTGATATTAGAATCTCTAAAAAAAATACCGCCACTTTCATAAATCGATTTGAATATAAAAGGTCAGGTAACATTTCAAAATAAGTTTCCATTCTCTTGAAATTTGCGAATGTACCGACCAATTATAGGGAGGTTTGGGATGGCCTCTCTACTGATGCGTACCAAAGAAAATTCCTTGGCATAGTTTAACATCTTTCGAGGGTTGTTTATTGGGAATTAAAAAACAGCAGAGGGTTTTTCTAAACCGAGTGGTCGATATTAGGTTGTACCGATGAAGGACACTCAATTGTTTGAAAAAAGCCTGATTCAATACGCCGATCAGCTTCTTCATAGGAATTGGTTTTGTTTTGGTGATTCAATGAACGATCGTTAAATGCTCATTGAGTTTAAAATTGTTTTTTGATTCTTATTTTTTTGATTGCGACCATGATTTAATCCGCCTAAAGATTAATTGTGATACCATGATCATCAAATCCCAAACAAAACTCCATTTGAATAAAAAATATTACTTATGCTTTTGTTAAATACAGAAGGATTCTGTTAAAGCTTGTTAAGAGGAGGTGGTTTGAATAATTGAATGTTGA
>CAYTVR010000239.1:0-11546 GCA_964441245.1 uncultured Saprospiraceae bacterium
AAGGAAAAAGAAAATTCAAACTGTTATAAGTTATTGTTTTCATGATCCTTAGTTTTAAAAAAAGGAATCCCCTTTTCTGTTGATAACAAATGAGCAACAGAATGAAGTAAGTACAAGGGGATCCTTTAGGAAATGTGTGAGACTAATAATTCCTTTTGTAGAAGGAAGGTGTTAAAATTAGAACACGATTAGTTTTAATAGCTTTTGCGTTGACTGTTGTTGAATAGATGTTCCGTGTATTTCAAGGAAATAAATACCACTCGATAGTTTAGAATAATTGATCGGAATAATATGCTGGCCAGCTTGATAAAACTCCTGAGTGGGTATGGTTATTTTTGCTCCAAGTTGATTTCGTATTTGCAATTGTATAGTCGTTGCTTCTTTTAACTCTAATACTAAATGCGTCAACCCATTTGAAGGATTAGGGTGTATTGAAAAATGACTAACTACCTCCTCCCTAGATGAAATACTACTGACCAAAGTTATTATATTAATGCTTACTAGACTATCACATCCTTCTGTTGTTAGCAGATTTTTATAAATTGTAGTATCATTGTTATATGTTACTCCTTCAAAGGTTGAACCTATAACAAGTATCGTATCAATAGTAGTTTCTACAGGAGTAGAGACATTAATAAAGTGAGTCGTTTCAAAATCAAAACTAGGGAATTCAATGAAACTGGTAAAGTTAGTATCTTGATTGTAAAATAATGTGTTACAATACGAGGAGTATAAAGAATCGATAATAAAAGGTCGCTCTCCAATTTGATGTCTAGTTTGATTGGTAATGACCGGAGCATTAAAATCAAAATAAATAGCAGCTTTATTTTCGATCACTGTTCCTAATGCATTGTTGTCTTGTTGTTTAATTTTAAATTTTACAAAACCGTGAGAAGCAACTTCGTTGGCATTACTATCTGGTAGCATAATATTGTCAAAAGTAAATTTGATTACATTATTATCCATGAGCTGCCATTGATAAGAATGGCTTGATGCTCCAGGACGAAGAGTTTCAATATCTAATAACTCGGAAATGGTATCTCTGATGACGACATTGAAGGCAATATCTGTTCCTGTATTTTGAAATCGAATGTGATATTCTAGATCTGTATCAGCATAAATAATTTGATCCATTCCGATACCTTTAGGAAATCCTCTTTTGTCATTTGGATCCCAGGAACCAATACTTTCCTGACAATCAATAGACCTGAATGGATCCGCATCATCTTCTGAATAGAAATTGACAAAACCTAAACTGATGGGATCATTTGCTGTAGCACAACCTTCTACTGTGACACTAGGAGCCGATACTGTTGGATGAAAAGGTGATTGTTCCGCTTCCATTCGGTAGGTCGCACCAGTGGCTTCAATGTTTATTTCTTCGCTATCACCAGATGGTAATTGGAAGTTTCCATGGCGATGGATGATTTGATCTTGGATGATGATGTAGTCCAATTGGTTTTCCATATCATCAGCGCCTATATTTTGAATCTGGAATCGAATAGAATCTCCTTCACATTTCCCATTTACTTCGATCGTAGATCCATCCCATAATGTATTTGGTGGTAGACAAATAGAATCTGGAAATACATGCGCTTCTACACAATGGGTTTGCCCCAAAACAGTACTATCGCAATCTAGTATCGTATTGATATAAAACTGATGACATTCACCAACTTCAAGATCACCGACATTAAAAGTATAGGTTTGATCATCTTGGTCAATCCAAGGAATGGTACTAGAATTGACCATCAGAAACTCATCGAAAGTAACTTCAATCAAAACCTCTTCTGCATCACTGGTACCTTCGTTACAATAGGAAACGGTATAATTGTTTTCAAAGCATCTTCTTAAAAAAGGTGTAGAAACGTCCACATTAATAATGGGGCATAAATAGTCTGCAAGAATTGGAAAATTAATAAAACTCGTATCATGTAACTCATTCATTGTAATCATTGAATCCGAGATACAACTTTGCCAATAGACATTAGGAATCAAAACACTTAGGTCAAAATCTCCAGTATCTACTCGAATGGAATAGGCTCCATTCTGATCGGTAACACTATAGTAATTGAAATCATCACCTTCCGCTTTTACTTTCCAACCTTCCAACGAAATACCATCGTTGTTGGAATTACAGTTAGCCAAAGTATCGTAGAATACTCGCCCTTCTATATAGTTCGTATTGCTATAGCCAAGGCTGTCGGTGACGATAAGGTAAACGGTCGATGGAGTCAGACCGAAACTTCTTGTCAGGCCTATCATTGCAAAACCGTTTTCAGTACTTATTAAGTGGTTGACATTATCAGAATTAACTCCTCCATAAGATTGATGCCAAAGTACTTCGCCCTCAGGAGTGACTTTACATAAAAAAATGTCACTCTCATTATTAGAGTGCCATCCAGTGATGACCAAATTACCATCATTAGCTACTGTAAGGGATTTTGGGAATGCAGAATTGTAGGGTAAATCTAAAATAGTACTTACTACAAGGACGCCTGCAGTGTCAATTTTACTAAGATGAACTCCTGTAGATAAATAAGAAGCTATCCAAAAATGATTATCATTCGAAGAAATCATTGCTCCGCTTCTCCATGGGTAGGTTTTTGTTGTTGATAAAGATCCATCTTCAATATTTAATTGAGTGAATTTTCCTTGAAGTGCTACATTACTTGTGTCAGCATTAAGATCACTCCATATTCCATATTGATGGTCAGTACTCTCTACAATACTAAATGGATCATCGTCTCCCATTGGATATTCATGAAATCGTTGATATTGTAAAACACCTTGAGCATTAAAATTTAGAATGACCATGGATCGCAGTGCATAGGGCGTCTCCGGGGTATAAGAACCAGCCACCAAGAAGGAACCATCGAAAGTTTCAATGACTGATTTGGCAAAATAAGTTGGTACCGAATCAACTACCGAACGCCAATCCTCTTCCAAATCAGCGTTAAGTTTAATTAAGGTAATACTACTTGGATTTTGACTATTAATAGAATTGACTAGTATGTATCCGCCATCACTTGTCTTTTTTATATCTCTAATAGGATTGTTGCTAAACTCAATGGTTTCGATTAAATCTCCATCTACATTTACTCTAAGTAATCGATCCCGATTCTGATGACGTGCAGCTATCAAAAAGCCTCCATCCTCTTGTTGCAATATTCGTTTACCTCTATCGCTAGATCCAGTAAAATAAGTTCGTTCCCAACCTTGAGCAAAAACACTTTGCCCGAGCATAGTAGAGATTAAAAAGACTAAAACAAACTTGAATGAACGCATTTCCATGATACTTACTGATTTGGCTGCATATAAAAAAATGAAGGACGGTCTGATTGAAATTCAAAATTATGAATTATTCCAATAACGTGATTAGCATTGTTAGAAAACACAGAAACTGAATTGTTTTCAGTTTCCGTACTTTCCTTCATTTGAGTTTTACTAGGGCTATCTATTTTGGAGTGTAAACCACATTAAAAGTATTTTCTCCATCATTTTCTGAGAAAGAAAGAACCATTTTTGATGTAGTCATAGATTCTATGATATAATTGTCTGGATAACCATCTTCTGTAATTGTTATTTCTGATTCGGCTTCATTCATTGACCATTGTGAGGTATAGGAATCTGGTTCTCCTTCACAAATATTGGTACTTTCTCTAACGGTCACTATACCATTTTCTGCGAAACTATAAGTATTGTCCCTATAGCATTCTTCTATTAAAATAGCGTATATATCGGTGACTAAATTTCCGTCATCGTTAATGTCTATGGCTGGGAATATGGTCACTCCTGTAATGATCCAATCGTTTCCGATTAAGATTTCTGTTTTGGTTAAATCGTCGTCCTTACTGCAAGAACTGAATAAAGATAAGGTAATAGCTGCTGCTAAAAATAGGATTATGTTTTTCATAATATATAAGTCTTAAATGAGTAAAAAATTAATTCAAATTGAATGCCACTAAAAGACCCCTTCCAAAAGGTCCACCCAGAGTTTGGTTAATCAGCAACGAAAACAGATACTTAAGGAAAGGGATATTTTAATGTGCGTAATGTAGATTGAATATCATATCACCTCTGAGTTGTTATCGTTGCTGATACAAATATGAGGTAAGTATAGCGCCTAAAAAAGTACAAATAAGTAACTTTCTAGAAAAAAGATTCACCTTTTATATTGATTTTAAACCTAAAGCATAGTATATTCTTAGAGAAAATTTTTATAAAAATGAATGTGTAAAAGATCAGATTTATGGAAAATACGAAGCTTTTAAAGCTGATTTTAAACTTTAATGGTTGGGAAATACGGGAATTATACCAGTTTCTAGAATCTCCTTTTTATAATAGAAGAACGGATGTAATCGAACTCTTGAACTTTATTAAGAAAGAAGAGAAGGATAAAAACGCAGATTTTAATCGAAAAAAAGCATTTCGAGCGGTTTATAAAACAGATGATTATAGTGAGAAAAACTGGTATTTATTGAGCAGTTATTTATTTAGATTGGTAGAAGACTTTTTAGCAGCTCGTTCGATGCAAAAAGATGATTTTACTAAAAAACTACATTTAGCTCGAGCTTATAAAGAGATTTCCTTTGATAAAAGTTTTCTTCGAGTGGTCAAAGATGCTAAGAAAGAATTGGATAAGACTACTTGGCGGAATGGCACTTATTACAAGCAGTTTTATGATTTAGAATTAGAGCGTTATGGTTACTTTGAAAGTCGTTCTCGTTCCAAAGAAAACAACTTGCAAGAACTCAGTGATCAATTTGACATTTATTACATTGCTGAAAAGTTAAAACAATATTGCTTGCAATTATCTCATCAAAATGTATTTAAAAAAGATTATCAACAAGCTTTACAAAATGAAGTAATAGCATTTGTAAAAGGTCATCCGGATTTGCTTGTTCATCCGGCGATTGCAGTTTACTATTATGGTTACCAAGCTATTTCTACTGGAGCTGATACTTTTTTTCAAAAACTTTTATCACTTCTTCCAGAGTATAAAGATCAATTTCAGAAAGAAGAAATCAGAGGTATTTATTTTATGACGATCAATTTTTGTATCAAACAATTCAATGCCGGATTGGAAAAATATGAAATGAAAACATTTGAATTATATAAATCAGGTATAGAACAAGGATTCTTAGTAGAGAAGGACATGCATTTTAAATTCACATTTAATAATACCGCATTACTGGGTATTAAACTAAAAGAATTCCAATGGGTTGAGCAATTTATTACTAAGTATCAGGAATATTTAATAGATAAAGACCGCAAAAATATTGCAAATTATTCGCTTTCTATTTTAAGATATGAACAGGGGAATTATAAGGAGGCCATGCAACTTTTATCTTCCTTTGAATCAGATGATCACTTGATGAATTTGGGAGCAAAATTGACCTTGCTTAAAATATACTATGAGTTGGAAGAGTTTGATCCTTTGGATTCTTTACTCGCTAGTATGCGCGTATACCTACAACGAAAAGGCATCATTACTTATCACAAAGAATCTTATGGAAATATCATTTTCTTACTCAAAAAATTATTGGCATTAGAGCCTTTTAATAAAAAAGCAAAAATGAAATTGGAAAAGGCAATTTTGACGAAAAAACCCTTGACCAGAAATATTAAAGAATGGTTATTGAAGCAGCTGAAGAATAGCTAAGAAACATGTTTTTAAAAAAAAGAATTTACTTTAAATGCCTTCTATCGCGTATACACGTTAGAAGGCATTCAATTATTCAGTTATTCAACATTCAATTATTCCTATTTACCAAACGCATCAATCCAAGCCAACACGCCACCAGTCAAATTCCGCACATTTTTAAATCCAGCTTGTTGCATAAATTGTTGAGCCATTCCGCTTCTAGCTCCCGATCGACAATGAATGACAATCTCATTTTCTTTTTGATCATCATATTCTGTAACGGCAGTAGTGATGTCACCCAAAGGAATCAAACGAGCATTTAAATTGAATTCATCAAACTCATGTTGTTCCCGAACATCGATGAAAATAAACTCAGCACCGCTATCCATTTTTTCTTTTAATTCTTGTACGTTAATATCCATTTTTAAAATTTAATTTACTTCTTGTATTTTAATATTATGACCTCTAATTTTTCAAAACAAGATCTTTCATAAATTGTTCAATTCAAGCTATTAGGACTAACCCCACTCAATCTAAAACTCTTCATTCTCCTCTTCCTCATCATCCGAATTTTCGCCCGTCTCGATACTTTTATTTGGATTTCCTGGACCACAATTGTCAGGTCTATTTTGAGTTAGAAATAAATCTACCTGTTGTCCAATTCCAATTCTTCTTCCAACTTGATAGGCAGGAACTTGCTTCCAAATGTAGGCCGTCTCTTTATTCGTAACCGTGCCATCCGGTATGACAGAACCAATATTCAAATTATAATTACCAATTAGAAATTGTGCGGCATCATATTTTTGGCAAAGTAGATTGGGAATGTCTACTCGGCCACCACTTTTTTCAGTTACAATAAATTCAACCGTACTTCCCATTTGTGCTCTAAGTCCATCCTCTAAATTTTCAGTAATAGTATCTCCTTGATAGATGACTTCCAAAATGGTATTGGCTTCTAATTTATTCGAAAAACGTCGACTCACAATCTTAGATTTTACTCTTAGTCGTTCGAGCTTTCGGCTATAGGTTTTATAATCATCATTTCCGCCAAGGAGATCTGGCAAGGTCACCAAATCAGGATTACTCTTGGTCACCGTCAAATAGATTTTTCGATTTTCCTTAACCCTAGAAAGTGGTCGAGGATTTTGATCCAATACCAAATTAGGGGCTTTGTCCGGAAGGAAAATAGAATCACTAATGACGATATCAAAGCTTTTTTTATTGGCTTTTGAAACTGCATCGTTCAAATCCATTCCGATATAATTATGGACTTGTAAGGATTCTCCATGTTTGGAATAACAACGCATCCACCAAAAAGACAGGAAGAGTAAAACGGCCAAAAGCGCAACAATTCCTGCGAAATTTTTTAAGAAAATACTACTGGTTAAAAATCGAAATAATTCGATACTCCAGTATTTTATCTTAACCCACGCTTTGTTCAGAAATACTTTCATGAAATCCAAATTCTAATATTTTATCAATAAAATCATACGGCTTATATCCATTGATGGCCGACTGATGAAAAATGCAAGTAGCTGGTGTCATTCCCGGAAGAGAGTTGACTTCAATAATAATGGTCTCTACTTTTTTATCTTCAAAAATGCGTACAAATGCATCGATTCGGGCATATCCTTGAACCTTTAAGATTCGAGCTGCTTTTTCCAAATCTGCCTTCACTTGCGCGGCAATATAAGCATAATCCTCGGCATTTTTGGCAAAGCGAGCAGGTGTAATATTCTGACCTTCACCAGCTAAGAATTTTTCTTCTAAAGACAATACTTCGCCTGTCGCCAAGGCTTCTGATGGCTCAAAAAGTTCATATACCAACTCCCCATTTTCATGCTTGGTCAATAAGCCTCCCGTCACTTCCATAAAATGATGAGCACCTTCGGCAGTGATCAAAGACTCAATTAGAACTTCCTTTTTGATCGGAAATTCTTCCTTGTCTTTTAATTCTAAAATAGTGCGCTGAGTAGGAGCGATACTTATTTCCTTTCGGAAAATAGTTTTCAAAAAAGCGTCGAGCTGATCTCTACGTTTGATCATTTTGACAGCAGAGCTACAACCATCATCTACAGGTTTTGCAATAAAAGGATAGGCGAATTGCGCCTCAATAGTGTTAATCGCTTGGTCTACATCTTCGCGATAGGATTGTTCACTTAGCAAGAACTGATCGGCAACCGTAAAACCATGTTTTTTGAGTCTTTGTAAAGTCTCATACTTGTTGATGGTAATGCTGGATGAATCAAAGTGTGAACCGTTATAAGCGATTCCCAAGGCATCTAATTTTCGTTGTACTGTTCCGTCTTCACCTGGTCGACCATGTAAACCAATAAAAACACCATTGACCATTTCTGCTAAATGATTATAGCTAATATGTTGTGGTTCAAAAACCACATCGGAAGAAGCATATTTATCTGTGATGTCTCGACATTCATTTTTGATTTGTTCGATGACCGGATGTTTTTTAAACATCAGAATTTTATCTCGAATATCATCTGCATTGTCTTTCAATAAAAGGTTGATGGGGATTTGATATAAATCATGATCGTTTTCATTTCCCGTAAGGAAAATAGGAATCGGTTCATAGGTATCAGAGCTAGCTAATTTTTCAAAAATATTTCGCCCACTTTCAACAGAAATATGTCGTTCGAAAGAGTAGCCTCCGAGGATGACGCCAATTTTCTTTTTAGAAATCGTATCCGTTTTTAGGGAGGAGATATTTTGATCTAATTGATCGAGTAAAGTTTGGAAATTGGTTTTATCTACGGTAGTTTCTATTCGTTCTTGCAAGGAAGTGCGAATAATATAAGTCAAAAATTGCGATGGATTCAAGCCAATCTCTGCTGCCTGATGAAAAAAGAAGGAGGAGGGTAACATACCCGAAGTCGTATTGGGATCATTGAGGAAAATCTGTTTTTTGTCATTGATAAAACCATCGATTCTCGCGTAAGTATTGAAGGCTAAAAAATCAAATAAGCGTTCACACTCTTTTCGAATTTGATTGATTTGTTCATCGGGTAAATCAATCGGCGTGATTTTACGAGAAAGCCCAGGTAAATATTTAGATCGATAATCGAAGACTTCACCGCCTTTGACAATTTCCGTTGGCGGAAGGCCGACCAAACTACCATCTTCTTTTCGTAAAACGATACAAGAAAATTCTTTACCTCTCAAAAATCCTTCTACAATAACATTCTGCTCACTCAAATGACTTTCTAGAATGATGGATTTGTTTTTCGCTGTAGCGAAATAGTTATTCAAGGCAATCAACAGTTGTTCAGGATGATAAATGGTTTGGTCGCCACAATCCAAAGGGAAACCTAAGCCATCTCTAATGTCTGTTAATCCTTGTAAATAGTTGACTTTATCTTTATCGCTTCGCTCGGTCCATTCTTCTCTGCTTATTTTTTCTCTAAAAAAAGCCCGATCGATATAATGTTCAAAACCCGTTTGACCTACCGCCTCTTCTATGATCGCTACGCCAATAGATGATCCTTGATTGGCCGGACGAATGACCATCGGGAATCCAATTTTTTCTTTTGCTTTCGCATAAAATGAATCCACGGGATCAGTCAACCATTGGCCTCTTTTGATTTCTAAAACTGGAGGACAGTCAAAACCTCCTGCGTCCATCATTTTTTTCTGATAGGCTTTATCAATCCCAATCGAACAAGCACGGACGCCACTTCCAGTATAGGGAATACCTAGACTTTCTAACAAGCCTTGGATTTGTCCATCTTCACCAAAATTACCATGCAAAGCCAGAAAAGCAATGTCGATCAATTCTGCTAACTCATGCAACTGAATCGGTCTGCCAATTTTATGGATGATTCGGTCTTGTTCTTCTGAGGATAGTTGTCCTAAGCTTTCAATATAAATCTGAAATTGATTCGGTGAATGAGGTAAGACATCTACCGGAGGATAAAAATCACGAATAGTACCTTTATATACATATGGCCAATCGAGGAGAATCAAATTTCTAAAACTATCCACAAAAATTGGAATAGCTTCGAAAAGTGATTTGTTCAAGTTGTCATAAACGGTACGCCCGCCGGCAAAGGCGATTTCTCTTTCCCGTGAAGGGCCACCAAAAAAAATTCCTACTTTCATATGTTTAAAATATTAGTCTCGCGTAATCATGGACATTTCTTAAAAAAGATTAACGATGCTTTCTAATAAATAGATTCATTATCCTGAAAATTAAGGACTTTTGTATGAACGTATCCTTGACAACTATTATTCGCTTAGATTGAGTGAACATTTGTCGGTCTTAACCGAGCAAGCACAAAAATAATATTTTCCAAAGGAACTCCTCAAAATGATGAATAAAGAAATGCGAAGGTAGAAGGGTGGGAATTGAATAACATGAAATGAACACCAATAAAAAAGCCTTAACAGAGAGAGGCGTTAAGGCTTTTTATATTGTTTTCTTTGTTCTTTTGTGGATGTAGCACAATATAAAAGAAAATTCATATAGGTGAAATACCTGTTAATGGGTATTCATGTTATTAAATAAAACGTATATGTGTTTAGTTAAAAGAAGATTGTAATGAATAAGGAAATATTAAGACTAGCGATCCCCAATATCATTAGCAATATATCCGTGCCTTTATTGAGCACTGTGGATACTGCTTTGATGGGACGAATGTCGGAATGGCATATTGGAGCGGTAGGGTTGGGAGCGATGATTTTCAATTTTGTGTATTGGAATTTTGGATTTCTTCGGATGGGAACGACAGGGATAACTGCACAATCCTATGGTAAAAAGGATGATCAGGCGGTGATATTGACGATGGGAAGGGCTTTGATCGTCGCGATGATACTGGCAGGATTGGTCATTTTATTACAGTACCCTTTCGGGGAAATGAGTTTTTATTTGATGAACGTATCAGGGCGGCAATATGATTTGGTACAAAGCTATTTTTATATCCGGATTTGGGCAGCACCGGCTACTTTGGGCTTATATGTCTTGATGGGCTGGTTTTTTGGGATGCAAAATGCGATTTATCCATTGATTTTGACTATTACGATCAATGTAGTCAATATCATATTTAGTTATGTATTCATTGCTTACTATGGAATGGAAGTAGAAGGCGTGGCTTATGGGACGGTGATTGCGCAGTATACTGGATTGATATTGGGTTTGCTTTTATTTCTATACAAGTATAAATATTTACTAGTTACCCTCAATAGGGCCATAATATTGGAATGGAATGAGTTCAAACGATTTTTGACGATCAATCGAGATATTTTTCTAAGAACCTTTTGTTTGACTTTTGCTTTCGGATTTTTTTATAGTCAATCATCGGCTGGAGGGGAAATGATATTGGCGGTCAATGTGATTTTATTGCAGTTTTTAAATTGGATGTCCTATGGTGTAGATGGATTCGCCTTTGCGTCTGAAAGCTTAGTAGGGAAGTATGCTGGAGCAAAAAATAGTCAAAAAGTGAGTCAATCGATTCGTTTGTCTTTTCTATGGGCTGGAGGCATGTCAGTCTTATTTGGGGCAGTGTATTGGCTTTTTGGAGATGAGTTATTAGCCGTTTTTACTAATCAAACAGAGGTCATTGCTGCGGCGCGTCCTTATTTGATTTGGATGATCATCTTTCCAATCATTAGTTATCCCTGTTATATCTGGGATGGAATATTTGTTGGGTTAACCGCTTCTCGTACAATGAGAGATGCCATGATGATCAGTTTGGTCGTTTATTTGATCGCTCATTTTATACTCAAACCCAGTTGGGCCAATCATGGGATGTGGCTTGCATTATTGATCTTTATGGCGGGAAGAGGCCTGATACAGGCAGTCTATTACAAAAAGAAAGGAATGATGATGCGGTAGTTTTAGTCTAAGCGTATTAAAGTGTAGAGTGTTCAAGTGTTAACAAAACGAATA
>CAYTVR010000240.1:0-11532 GCA_964441245.1 uncultured Saprospiraceae bacterium
ACAATATTAACTTCAGTGAACCCTATTATATAACTTAATTTCGTGAACTACTTAATATCCTTTACGTTCACTTGAATACTCTTTCTTCCTTTCCAATTGTTTTCTTGAAGGTTGTAACAAATTTGAAATGGATGGTCCTGAATATAAGCCAATTGATTTCCTTGTCCGAAGGCAATTCCATTGACGGGCTTAGTGTTTCCTTGTTGAAAGGATAATTTTAAATGATTGTTTTTAAGTAATCTAGAATGTCCAGTGTCTTGTAAATTTTTAGTGACAAAAACAGGATTTCGATTTTTGGGACCGAAGGGAGCTAGTGTTTGTAAACTATTCCAAAATTGAGTAGTGATTTTTTCGAAAGGAAGAATAGCGGATACGGTCAACTCTGGAGAAAGTTGAGTCGCTTGTATGGTTTCTTTAACCGTAGATTCCATTGCCTTTTGAAAACTGGAGAGATTCTCGGGAAGCATGGTTAAACCAGCAGCATGTTGATGACCACCAAAATTGACCAGTAACTTTTGATGAGTTGAAATGGCTTGGTGAATATTATAATGTCCAACTGTTCGGGCGGAGCCAACTATTTTACCTGCGGATTCCGTCAACATAATCGTAGGTCGATTGTACTTTTCCGCCATTCTACTGGCTGCTATTCCCACTACACCTTTGTGCCAATGAGGTTGATAGAGCACAATAATGCTTTGGTCTTTCCAGTTTGGCATACTTTCAAATAAAGTCTGTGCTTCCTCTAACATATTTCGGTCAAATGACTTTCGCTTTTCATTTTGTTGATGAAGCGTGAAGGCTAATTTGGAAGCAATCCCTTTATCTCTAGACAATAGTAATTTTACAGATTCTTTTGCGTCAAGCAATCGACCTGCCGCGTTGATCATGGGACCGATTCCAAAAACCACATCACTAATCGTTAAAGGGCCAGGACGTTGACTTTCTTCAATCAAAGCCTGAATGCCCAACCTTGGATGATGATTCAATTGTTGTAAACCAAAATGGGTCAATACTCGATTCTCTCCAGTCATTGGGACAATATCACAAGCAATGGCGATCGCCAATAAATCGAGTAATGGTATCAATTGTTCAAAAGGGATGGTTTTTGCTTGTGCAAAGGCTTGCACAAGTTTGAAAGAAACGCCACATCCACAAAGCTCTTTGTAAGGATAGGCACAATCAGATCGTTTTGGATCTAATACCGCAACCGCTTCAGGTAAAGTTTGGTCAGGAAGATGATGATCACAAATAATAAAGTCAATGCCCTTTTGTTTCGCGAAAGCGACAGGCTCTATTGCTTTAATACCGCAATCCATGGCAATAATGAGTGTAATTCCATTTTGTTGAGCATAATCTATCCCCGCGAGTGAGACTCCATATCCTTCTTTGTATCGATCTGGAATATAAAAATCTATTTGATCCGTAAAATTTTCTAAAAAGGAATGCATTAAAGCCACAGAAGTAGTACCATCTACATCGTAATCACCGTAAAGTAATATTTTTTCCTTTTGTTGAATTGCTTGATCCAATCGCTTGACCGCTTTGTCCATATCTTGCATCACAAAAGGATCGTGGAGTTGGTTGAGAGAAGGATGAAGAAAAAGATTGACCTCTTCCGCTGATTGAATACCTCTTTGTACCAATAATTGACAAATGATAGGATCAAGTTGAGTGGCTTCTTGAAGCTGTTGTACCAATGTCATTTCTGTCTGAATAATTTTCCAGCGTTTTTTCATATTTCTTTATACTAAGACGCGGTAGGCGTTGAAATTCCATAAAAAAAACCGATTTTTTTCAAAAATGAGTGTAAATCCAAGGAATACTCATGGAAAATACGGCTTAATTTTATAATATTTGTTGAAATTAAATCTGTTACTTTTTAATAGGCTATTAAAATTTGTTCTGCTTAGCTAGAAAAACAAAAATGAAGTGCCAATGATGCTTCAAATTTGTCTGTTCGTAACATGGCAGCATAGTAATACAAAGGTTTAGATGATAAAGTTTTGAAATTCTTAAAATAGATTAGGATTAATTTAACTTTTCAGCTTAAAGTACTTATAATATTGCCAAAATACATACGTTAAAATTTAACCAGAAAGTATTAAATACTGAACGAGAACGGTCTTCCCCAAAATTTACCATTTTAAAAAATATTACAAGATGACTAGAGTGATACGGAAAACCTCCGTTTATACTACGCTAATATTGATGTTCATAGGAGTGTTTGTCTCAGCGCAACCGAATACGCTCATCATGGGTAAAATCAAGAATAAAAATTCCTTGATCAAAGAAATTGAGTTGCAAATCAATATGCGATACATTTCTAATAATGTTGAAGTTTATACTTCGAATATTTTGGAGGATGGAACTTTTGCTTTTGCAGTGGAAGTGATACAACCCCAGTATGTGAATTTATTGTATTCTCGAAATAAAGGATCAGTATATCTAGAGGCAAATGATACGCTATATATTGATTTTGATGCGAACTCCTTTCCTTTTTCTATGGAATTTTCTGGTCGAGGAGGTGCCAATAATACTTACTTATATGAATATCTAAAGGATCACCCTCTAGAATTGGATGCCTTTAAAATGGTTCAATATCGAAAAGGCATTTATTGGTATACCAATAGTCCTTCGATGGATAAAATGATGCATGCAACTCCGAAGGAGTTTTTTAAGAAGAACATGCTCTTGCGAAAAGAAAAAGCATTTTCTCATTTAGATTTTTACGTGCAAAATAATCCAGGAAAACTGACGTCAGATTTTAAGGAATTTATGTCGGTCGAAATTTTATATGATTGGGCTTATCATATGTTATTGTATGGTCATGTCTTTAAGGGGAAACACTTGGTAGAGGAATCGTTTTTTACGTTTTTAGATGAAGTTCCGTTGACGAGTGACTTTATAGGAAATTATAGATATCGAGAGTTTTTATTGGCCTTTTTGAACTATAAACGCTTAAAGTCAGGTGATGAAACTAAGCCTTATGCGACTCAATACGATATGGCGGGTAATTTGTTAAGTGATAAGTCTTTGGCCTTTGCTCAATCAGAAATGGTTTTTCGTGCTTTCCTTTCGGACAATGTAGATGAAATGATGGCGCGATTTTGGGACTTTATAGATCATACGCCATATTTAGAGTTTGAGGAGAAAGTGAATAGTGCTTATCAAAAAGCCAGAAGATACTCAGAAGGCTCTCCAGCACCAGATTTTAACCTTTTTGATCAAAATCAACAAGAAGTGACTTTGAACCAATATGTTGGTAAAGTTATTTATCTAAATTTTTGGGCCAGTTGGTGTAGACCTTGTATGAATAAAATGAATAAAATCAAACCGATGATGAGTGAAATGGAGGCAAAAGGAGTGGTATTTTTAAATGTATCACTTGATCGAAATGAGGATGCATGGAGAAATGCAATTGGCTCAACGAATTTTGGTGGCGTACATATGTTAGCCCCAGGAGATATCAATTCAGATATTGCGAAATTATATGAAATAAAAATTCTCCCCCAATATTATATTATCAATCAAAGTGGAAATTTTGCGCAGCGACCTAAAAAAAACAATGTAGCTGAAATTAGATCGACTTTGAATGAATTAACTAGACGAAGATAACCCAAACATTTATTGGACGGACATGAAAAAAATATTAACGCTTATTTGTACTTTCTTTTGCGCTCACCTAATGGTGATGGCCCAATCAAGTAGTGTCAGGATGGAGGCAGAGCAAATGCCTTATTTTTCGGGCTGTGATGATTATGAGAATCAAACATCTGAAAAAAGAGAATGTTCCAATCTTGCTTTAGTTACCTTTATTTCACAAAGTATAGAATATCCCGAATCGGCTAAATCCGCTGGTCTGGAAGGGACTGTTTATGTTAGTTTTGTGGTGAACAAAAATGGACGGATATCTAATGGAACGATTTTAAAAGATATTGGAGGTGACTGTGGAAAAGAAGCCATTCGAGTGATCGAGAATATGCCACCTTGGGAACCAGCTTATGATAATGGATTTCCTGTAGCGGTTAAGTTGAGCATGCCGATACAATTTAAAATGAGAGATGAAGAACCTGATTTGGCTGAAGGCTATCAGATTGATTGGGGAAAACTAAATAGCGGTAAAATAACCAAGAAAGAATTGATGGCTAACCTCGATAGAGAGATTGTAGTGCGCGATGATTATGGTAATGATATTCCAATGAGTACCTTAGAGTTTGCGTATGAACGCAAAAGAACTTTTTTAGAAGCGAAAAGCACTGGCACCATTACTAATAAAATGAAAAAGATTGTTAGTAAGGTCAAAAAAGGTGGAATGTTTGTCGTCTCTGCCACCTTGCATCGAAATGGAGAATTTATCGATATCTATGAAACCTTTGAAATAATAAATGACTAATCCTACGTAGTAGTTTTAAGGAAAATGTTATTGACTGTTGATTTAGGTTTTACGCTAAGTCTTCACGATTAAAATTATAATCAAAACACATGAATTCAAGATTTAATATTTTTTAAAAAACGATCCATCCTCTCCGCTAAAACCTCTCCCATATCTTCTTGTATAAAATGATGTGCTTTTTCATATTGTTCGTGTTGCTGTCCTTTAGCACCAGGAATGGCTTCAATCATTTTTTTCTGAATAGACCTTCTTCCTAGTAACTTATCTTCTAAACCAATAATAGATAAAAAAGGCTTTTTAAATTTTTGAAGCCCTTCCCAAGCTCCTTGCGTTTGTGTCTCTATTCCTGCTGCCATAGACGGCAAAGTTCGAGGACCAGCGCAATAAATGAAAGAAGGAAAAGGTGCGTTATATGCTTTCAATTCTTCTATACTCAAGGTAGTCGATGTGGCCATTTGCATGATATCACTTGCAGTAAATTTACTGGTGGTCAAACAGTAATTAATCCAAGCTTGAAAACTAATGGGCATTCCAGCCATAGCATATTTAGCTAAAGCTGATTTTACATTTTTCACTTTAGGATTAACGACAATTGGACTAGGAATGTATAATGGATTAACTACTTCTTTATAAACAACTAAGTCTGTATTTGCCATGGTAGCGCTTGCAAATAAGTGTTCATTTTCACCAACTAATCGCAAACCAATCACCCCTCCCCAATCTTGACAAAATAAATTTATTTCGGTCAAATCTATTTGTTTAATAAAATCTAAGATCCATTTGCAATGCTGATTATAGGTATGGAGTTTTTCTGAAATGGGTTTATCTGACTTACCCATTCCGATCAAATCTGGAGCGATACAGCGATATCCCTTAGCGACTAATGGTGTAATCATCTTACGATACAAAAAAGACCAACTTGGTTGTCCATGCAATAATAAAATGGTTGGTCCATTTTTTGGGCCTTCATCTACATAGTGCATTCGAAAACCATCTATGTCGACGTAATTTGCATTAAAAGAATAACGAGGAAGTTCTTCAAATTGAGCGTCAGGAGTTCGGACAAATTCAATTCCCTTGTTGGTTTTATGAATCATTACATGATCATCCCAGTGTACCTCTTTTGGATAAGGTGCGACTTCTTGTACGATTCTTCCGCCTCCTGTTTTAAAATCGACCGTAACGGGAGACGGAATTATTTTACTCACATTTTTAAGTATTTTTTTGAATAAAGACATAAGGTTTGATTTGGAAGTAGTTGTTTTTGAAAGACTACTAAGGTAGGAAATTGTTTTGTTTTAACAGCTTGAAATAATTTCAGAATAAAGTTTTAAAAATTCATGGCAGCTAAAAATTCTTTTCTCTATTTTGTGCCTACTTTTGCTTACGCAAATTGTATGAAAACTAAACAAATAAAAATGAACTTTAAAGCATTACTTTCCTTTCTTTTTACCGCTAGTATTCTTTTGTTCACTGCTTGTAAATCGGATGATGAATATCCCAAAACCGTCAATATCAAGTTTGAAATAAGTACCTCGAACAATCCTGAAGCAGAAATTACAACAACGATTAATAACAATTCAGAAATAGAGGAGATAGAAAGTTTTCCATATAGCAGAGCTTATACACAACAAGAGGTCACTGCTGGAACTTACTTGAAACTGACACTAGATGATAGGAGTGACTGCGCGACGATAGAAGATCCTACTGATCCAAATCCAAATCCGACCAATTGTGATTTTAGGGCAGATCTTTCTATTCTTATCGACAATGAAGTCGTCAAAACAGGGAGCTTTGAGTTAAACTCAGATGTAAACTTAGTATTAATTGACTATACTTTTGACTAAGGTTTTGAAAATCCGTATTGAGTGACTAAGGGTCATGAAAACAATAACTTATAACAGTTTGAATTTTCTTTTTCCTTTACTCGTCGTTAAAAAGCCTCGTTATCCAGAAGGATACCTACGTTTTTTGCCTCGATTAAAGAAAAACAATTCTTCACCTTTGTTATAAGTTATTATTCACATGATCCTAAGAACTAAATTAAATCTATTACTTTTTTTTCATCGCCTTTTTTAGAAGCCGAGCGAAGTCATAAACATCCTTAAAGCTATTATACATTGGCATTGCGGCAACTCGTATGACATTCGGTTCTCGCCAATCTGCAACCACTCCTTTTTCCGTAAGGAAATTAAAAAGATCTTTACCTTTTGGTCCGGTCAATATAGATAATTGGGCTCCTCTATCCTTTGATTTTTTAGGTGTAATGATATTAAATTGACCACCCTTTTTATTTAAATCATTAATTAGGAATTCCATGTAGCTCGTCAGTAATTTGCTCTTTTTTCGAAGGGCTTTCATCCCGACCTTTTCAAACATATCCAAGCTGACTTTATGCGCAGCAAAACTAAATATTTGAGCATTACTCAATTGCCAACCCACAGCTCCTTTCATGGGAATAAAACCTTTTCGCATTTTAAATCGAGCCTTTTCATCATGTCCCCACCAACCCGCAAATCGAGGTAAGTCCGGATTATTTCGATGCCGTTTATGAACGAAAACTCCGGAAGGTCCACCTGGGCCAGAATTAAGGTATTTGTAACTACACCAAACGGCAAAATCAACTTTCCAATCATGCAATCGCAAGGGAACATTCCCAGCGGTATGAGCTAGATCAAAACCAACTTGTGCTCCAATTTTATGTCCCGCTTTAGTGATGGTTTTCATATCATACAATTGTCCAGTGTAATAATTCACGCCACTAAAAAGTACCAATGCAATGCTATCACTATTCTTTTTAATCGTCTTGACGATATCTTCCGTTCTTAACGTTTCTTCCCCTTTTCGCGGCATAACTTCAATGATTGACTTGGCTGGATCAAAACCATGAAAACGCACTTGACTTTCTACTGCATATTGATCCGAAGGAAAAGCGCCACCTTCCATGATGATCTTAAATCGTTTTTTGGCAGGTCGATAAAAGGAAACCATCATCAAATGAAGATTTGTCGTCAAGGTATTCATCACGACGACTTCTCCGGTTTGAGCACCGACTAATTTAGCTGTTTGTGGAGTCAAAAATTTATGATAATACATCCAAGGCATTTCACCTCTAAAATGACCTTCAACGCCATGTGTTTTCCAATGTTCCAACTCATGATTCAAGGCCGCTTTGACGCCTTTGGGTTGTAAGCCTAAAGAATTTCCGCAAAGGTAAATCGTCTTTTGCCCATTGTGTTTTGGAAAATAAAATTGCGATCGATATTTTTTAAGAGGATCGTTTCGATCCATTTGTTGAGCATAAGCAAGCGAAGTAGAATGGGGCATGGATGATTAAAATTTGATACGATTCGAACAGATGATTTTTTGGAAAGTGTTTTTATATTAGACAACTCCATGTAACTAAAAGAGAGAACCTTGCGTCGCAAAACTCATTGGATTTTCCAATTCTAATAATTTACGTTTCATATCTAAACCATAATAGTAACCTTGCAAATCACCATTTTTAGCAATGACTCGATGACAAGGAACCACAATCGGAATAGGATTGCTTCGATTGGCTTGACCAACGGCACGCATTTTTTTTGCATCACCCAATTTATCCGCTATGGCAGAATAATAAGTCGTATGACCATAAGGAATAGCCATGAGCTCCTTCCAAACGGATTGATGAAATGCCGGTGCCTCTCCAAAATCTAAGTCTAGATCAAAAGAGGTTCGCTTTCGCGCAAAATATTCTTTGAGTTGTTGGACACAATTTTTCAATTCTTTTGGTGTTTTAGCAGTAGGACATGCTTTACCAGACATCAATTGAATGGCTTGAACACCGTATTCGCTACCGGTTATTTTAAAACAACCAAATGGAGAAGGACAATAAGCATAAAGAGACATAATTTTGCATTTTTTACTGCGTTAAAGTTAGTAAACTTTGCCAGCTTCTTAGAGCTTGACTTCACTATTTTTTTGATAGGCAATGTTACATGTTTGAGGAATGCGTTATAGTGGCGGGTTGGGGAGGTCAAAAAATGAGGTTGCGGGTGCCAGCATGTTGTAAAGTCTTTTTTTTGACTAGTCCCGAGCAGCGGGATTTTCAATGAAATCGACAAGGGAGATTCATGAGCACTTTAACTTTAATAATAGAGTATGCGAACTAAAAAAGAAAAGCCTAGACAGCTATAGGCGAAAGAAGGTAAATATCAATCTTCTATTTTGAGGGACATCTCAATAATTAGATCATGAACATTCCACCGCACATATAGTCAGCTAGTATAACAAAGTTTTTTTTCATTAGAAAATAGTAAAGTCAAGTCTATAGCTTAGGAAAGTAAAAACGATATTTTTCTTTTGCTTATTCCATACTTATTTGATAGCTTTAAGAGCAATACTAAGAAGATCTTCAAAACATACTATTTAAACACCTGATTCATTATGAGTAAAGTCCAAATAGATGGAATCAACATTCGATTCAAAAAAGTCAATGGAGAAGATTGGATATCGATGACTGATGTGGCCAAAAGGAAGAATAATCGTCCTGACTTGGTCATTTCTAACTGGATGAGGCAAAAAGATACCATTGAATTCCTAGGTTTATGGGAACAATTAAACAATAAAGATTTTAAACCCATCGAATTCGAAGGGTTTAGAAATGAAGCAGGAAGTAATGCTTTTACCTTGTCAACCAAAGAGTGGATCGAAAAGACCCAAGCTATCGGAATTGAGTCAAAGTCAGGTAGATATGGAGGAACTTGGGGACATATTGATATCGCCTTGGATTTTTGTGGGTGGGTGAATTCTTCCTTTAGGTTATGGGTGGTTCGAGAATTTAGACGATTAAAAGAGGAGGAATCCGGTAAATTAGAATGGCAAATCAAAAGACAGATCGCTAGTGACAATCATCATCTCCATGCAGATTCGATCAGAAGGAATTTAGTTCCAGAAAACCAAGTCAACAAAAAAGGCGAAGGCATTTTTCAAGCCAATGAAGTTGATATGCTTAATGATATTGTTTTCGGCTTGACCGCCAAAAAATGGAGGCAATTAAATCATGATAAACCGGTCGGTAAAAACATGAGAGATTATGCCACCAAAGAACAACTATTTCTACTCAATAATCTGCAAGCGATGAACGTCGCCTATCTCGAAGAAGGAATCGATCAAATGGATCGCTATAAAATGCTCAAAGGAATTTGTGATTATCAACGACAATTAATCAAGTCAAAAGGACTAAAGGTGTTGCCGGATAATAATTTGTAGCTTTTATTTTTAATGTCGCTTTCGCAAAACATCAATAACATCCTCCAATTCAAATCCCTTTGCACTTAACAAAACCAAGTAGTGATACATCAAATCTGCTGCTTCACCTAGAAATAAATCTCTATTATCGTCTTTTGCTTCAATAACCAATTCTACTGCTTCTTCTCCAACTTTTTGAGCAATCTTATTCATTCCTTTTTCAAATAAAGACGAAGTATAAGAAGTCGCTGTTGGACTATTTTTTCGATCCTGAATCGTTTTTTCTAAGTGAAACAAAAAATCATTAGATTCATTTTTTTCCTCAAAACAAGTATCGGAACCCGTATGGCAAACAGGTCCTACAGGCTTGACTTTGATCAATAAAGTATCTTGGTCGCAATCTTCTTTAACACTGACCACAGATAAAAAATTACCTGAACTCTCTCCCTTTGTCCACAAACGATTTTTAGTTCGACTAAAAAAAGTAACCTTTCCTTCTGCCAAAGTTTTTTTCAAAGCGGCTTCATTCATATAACCGAGCATCAAAACCTTTTGCGTTTTTGCATCCTGAATAATGGCAGGTAACAATCCATCGCCTTTTTTAAAATCAAGTTGATCTAACATATTTTTTTATTAAAACGGGTACTTTGTAAAATGAATTTTATTGCAAGGTTAAAAGAATTTTTGAAATCCTATATCACGATATCTCCCTTAGCAGGCTATTCAAAATTCAAGCATTCTCGCATTCAACATTATAATCTAACAGGAATCTCTTTACTTCGTAAATACTTTTTCAAATCTATAATTTCAATTTCTTGAAAATGAAAAATACTAGCTGCTAATGCGGCATCGGCTTTGCCCCTAGTAAAGGCATCATAGAAATGTTCCATCGTACCAGCACCTCCTGAGGCAATCACGGGAATGGAAAGCGCACTAGAAACTTGAGCCAAAGCATCACAAGCAAAACCAGCTTTAGTTCCATCATTATTCATGGAGGTAAATAAAATTTCACCAGCACCACGCTCCTGACTTTCTTTGACCCAATCGAGCAATCGAATATCTGTAGCTACTCGTCCGCCATTGAGGTGAACCATCCAATCTTTGTTGACTTTTTTGGCATCAACGGCAAGGACAACAAATTGACTTCCAAAATGCTTGGCCAAATTTTCAATCAAACGGGGATCTCGAACTGCTGCAGAGTTAATCGAAATTTTATCAGCTCCTGCTTCCAGTAAAATTTCCGCATCTTCCACAGATCGAATACCACCACCAATTGTAAACGGGATATTCAAATGTTCAGCAATTTTTCGAGCTAGAGTCGCTAAGGTTTTTCGTCGCTCATTGGTTGCGGTAATATCTAAAAAGACCAATTCGTCTGCTCCTTCTTCGACATATCGACAAGCCAATTCTACTGGATCACCAGCATCTCGAAGTTTCAAAAAATTTACGCCTTTGACTGTTCGTCCATCCTTTATATCCAAACACGGAATAATTCTTTTCGATAACATACTTTATTCTTTTTGTACCTGTTCTAGGTTTGAACTAAAACATTCCAACTCATTGAGAGTCCTGAAAGACATTTTTTTAAGTGATAAACCATATGAGGCATATAAGAATCATATAAGTCTTCCTTATTTGACTTCTTCTATGAACTTATATTTCTTATATGTTTCAAAATACCCCAAAAGAGGTTTTATAAGATTTATTTCAATTGATACTAACTAATTCCTTTAAGCTAACTCTCCCCTCATAAATCGCTTTCCCTGTAATGGCGCCATAGCAGCCCAAACTTTTTAGATCTATCAGATCTTGCATATTGGCTACCCCTCCGCTTGCAATCAATTTTAATTCAGGAAAAGTTTTGATGATCTTTTTGTATAAATTATTTGCGGCTCCTTCCAACATTC
>CAYTVR010000241.1:0-11476 GCA_964441245.1 uncultured Saprospiraceae bacterium
TAAAAATTAAATTACATTTCAAAAATATGAATTTTCGCCCTGCTATGTTGTGGTGCTTTTTTTATATAAAAGGCTGGTAATCAAATTTTTATTTTTTGATGGTTGTAGTTTTTAATATTTTCTAACACTAATAAAAGTAGTAAAGTCAAGCTAAACCAATCTTCTAAATTTCACTGGATCATTAATACTAAAGTTACAGATCTCTCCATGAATAGGATGTTTAAATTGAAGTGACTTAGCGTGTAAGGACAAGCGATTGATCAGACTTTTGGTAGAACCATATTTTTGATCCCCAACTATTGGAAAACCTATATCATTGAGTTGTACGCGCATTTGGTTTCTAGCATCTGTTTCTGGGTACAAATCGAGTAGGGTATAGTTGGCGTTTTGTTTTCGAACTTTATAAACCATTGCCGCTCGTTCTCCACCATTGTTGTTAGGATTGGAATAGACAATCATTGCTTTATTCATCTTCAAGTAGGAAACTAATTTCTCTTGTTTTTTGGGTACTTTACCTTTTACAATGGCCGAAAAACCACGTTTGATTTCTCCTGCTTCCCAAGCATCTTTAAGTTTCCTTTGTATTCTTTTGCTTTTCGCAAAAACCATTAATCCAGAGGCACTAAAATCTAAACGGTGTACAGTGAAAACACCAGAATCTTGATCATCGTCCTGTAAATATCTTTTAATAATACTGAAAACAGTGAAATTAGAAGGTTTATTTCCGGCAAGGACTGGCACACCTTGCTGCTTATTGACCACGATTATGGCATCATCTTCAAATACAACTTCTAATTTAGGTAATTTAGATTTCGCAGTACGCTGAGTCCAATTGACAGTGACAACATCTCCTGGTTTTAAAGGATGATTGAATTGTTTGATTTCCTTTTTGCCCACCATGATTTGTTCATTCCCAAGAACTTTTTTGATCAATGATCGCTTTTTTTCTGGAAACTGTTGGATCAAAAACTTCAGCAACTCATTCGGAGCCTTGACGGTCACGACTGATTTCTTATTTCGTGGACCAGAAAAATTATTTTTCCTTCTTTTCTCTTTGGACATGTTTAATTTTTTCGAAAGATAGAAATTTTAATCATATTTTTACAAAAAACAGCCTACTGGCAAGAACAAGAAGGTCGCATAAAATTATTGGTGTTTGGAAAAAATGGATAAGCATTTCCACTACCTTCCATTTCCCAATAAAATTGACCTCTTTTTTTCTCCTCATTTCCAACTTCATTCATCGTGGCAGCATCATACAAACGACCATTGATCATCGTATGCGAGACGAATTCTGAGTGGCGAATGTTTTCCAAAGGATCTTTATCTAAGACAATCAAATCTGCTAATTTTCCAACTTCTAAAGAACCAATCTCCTTGTCCATTCCCAGATATTGAGCGCCATTCATAGTCGCTGCACGTAAAGCTTGCATATTACTCATACCTCCCTGAGCAAGCATCCATAATTCCCAATGAGCACCCAAACCTTGTAACTGACCATGAGAACCAAGGTTGATGTTTACACCTGCGTCTTGCAATTTTTTACAAGATTTTGAAACCAAAATATGCCCGTTTTCATATTCCGCATCTGGAATCATCATTCGATGACGAGAACGAGAATCCACAATCGGCCTTGGGGTAAAACTCAATAATCTTTCTTTTTCCCAGACATTTGTTTTTTGATACCAGTAATATTCACCGTTCATTCCGCCATAGTTGACGATAAGAGTAGGTGTATTACCAGACTGCGTGGAAGACCAAAATTTTTGAACATCTTTATACAATGGAGCGACCGGAATATTATGTTCCACTCCAGTATGTCCATCTGCAACCATGGTCATATTATGAAAGAAAAAAGAACCTCCTTCCGGATAAACATTGATTTTTAATTCACGGGCTGCTTGAATGATTTGTTGCCGTTGGTCTCGTCGTGGCTGGTTGTAACTTTTTACAGAAAAAGCACCAAAGGCTTTCGTTCGTCTAAGAGCAGACCGAGCATCTTCCAAACTATTGACGATGGCTTTGAAATCACCTTCTGCTCCGTACAAAATAGTACCTGTCGAAAATATTCTTGGACCGACCATTTTACCTGTTTTGACCATTTCACTTTGTGAAAAAGTCATCTCAGTATTTGATGAAGGATCATGAGTGGTCGTGATTCCGTAAGCCAAATTAGCAAAATATTGCCAATGTTTTTGCGGACTCAATCCATATCTAAAAGCGCCTAAGTGTGCGTGTACATCAACGATTCCCGGCATGATGGTTTTACCTTTGACATCAATGACTTTTGCGTCGCTAGGAATTTTAATATCTGCAACTGCACCGATAGATTTGATTTTATTTTGCTCTACAATGATCACTCCATTTTCAATGACTTGATCGCCTTTCATGGTAATGATTTTAGCACCAGTCAAGGCCAAAATTCCAGATGGCTTATCTTGATCAATCATCAAATTGATTTTAAATCCTATCGTATCAATTGGTGGAATGCTATCCAAAGCACCTTCCATAAAAGTAAAGCGATCGGTCAAGCGATTAGAAAAGTATTCGTTACCCAAAGTCCAATGAACGTTCTTACTATCTGATGACCAATGCAAATTGATTCCTGCATCTCTAGCCAATTGTGCGACTGGAATAACTTTGGTATCAGCAGACAATCCAATGGGCTGACCAGGCGCTGGCATCGGTGCAACATACACTTTAAATAACTCAGTAAATGCTATCCACTTATTATCTGGACTAGGGACAAATTGATTGGTATGCTTGGTATTAAAAATCACGCGATCATCACTACCGTCTAATTTTATTTTATTTAAACTTTTCTTTTGGCTACCAAATAAATAACCTCCAGTCTGATAAAAAATTTCCTTTCCACTTGCAGAGAATAAAGGGTTTTCTCCATTGGGGGTGATCAGCGTCGCTTCGCCACCATTGGCAGACATATAGTACAAGCCAGGTTTTTTGACGTGTGCAAATCCTTGATTCGTGTTGCCTCCTTCCTTACGGAAAAGGATTAATTTTCCATCGGGTGAAAAAGAAGGTGTTCGATAAATTCCTTTCTTTTTGGTGACTTTGGTACTTTGTTTAGTGGTCAAGTTCATTTTATAAATTGCCCCCAATTCTTGATCATCCCAAGTGACATAAACGATCTCTTGACCATCCGGCGAAAAATTAGGCTCAAATGCTAAAACATTTTCTTTAGAAATTTTGCTGGGACTACCTTTCGGTAAATCCATTTTCCATAAGGAACCAATGGCATTAAAAATAAGCGTCTGGCCATCAGGTGATGTGCGCGCTTGTCGAATGGCTTTTATTTCTACTTGGTCTTGAGCTACTTCTTGTTCAAAGCGAACGGTTTCGGCCATGCGGTGTTTAGCCCTTACTTCAAAAGGGATTTGCTTGGCTTCTTTTGTAGCGACATCAATCTTCCAAATTTTCCCTTTTCCCCAAATGACGATGGATCGATCATCTGGTGTCCAGTCAAATCCAGTGTATACACCAAATATGGCCCAAGCTTCTTGTTGATCTTTGCTCAATCCATCATATAAAGGATACTCTTCCCCCGTTTCAAGATTGTGAATAAATAAAGCAGTCTTTTCTCGAATTCGTCGAACATAAGCCAACCATTTTCCATCATTAGAAATCTGTGGTCTACAAGCGCCACCCGGTCCACTGACTACATTTTCAATTTTTCCTTCCTCTCGATCATATCTTCGTATGATATAAATCTGACTATTAGGGTTTTTATTATATTGAAAATATCCACCTGGATACATATCTTCACTAAAGTAAACATAGCGACCATCCTTCGAAACAGACGGTTCATTTACATCTTGTTGATCATTTTTTCTTTTGGTCAATTGAATGCCCGCTCCACCACTGATGTGATACATCCAAATTTCTCCTGCTCCCAAAGATCGGGTAGAGGTAAAGTGTTTTCTTGCAACAAAATAATCCGTACCAGGAATCCAAGCTGGATTATTGAGTAACCGAAAAGATTCTTTAGTAATCTGTTTTTGATTTTTACCATTAGCATCCATGGACCAGATATTATCACCACCACCAGCATCACTAGTAAATAAGATTTTTTTACCATCCTGACTAAAACGAGGTTGTACTTCCCAGGGTAAACCACCACTCAGTAAAGTAGCTTTTCCACCTGTGAAAGGAATGGTGTAAATATCTCCAAGAAGATCAAAGGCAATTGTTTTTCCATCAGGACTTACGTCCAAATTCATCCACGTTCCTTCATCTGTCGTAATGTCAATTTCTTGAAAAGGGCCAGGTGTTTTGGAGACATCCCATTTATCAGATTTTTCTTGTGCCTTGACTAGGGTAGTAGCCAAAGTCAAAATGAATATAATGCGAATCAGTTTACTCATAAAAATTTATAAAGTTTTAAACACGTTCTAAGTTGCTTTGTTTTTTTTGATGGATCAAAAAACTATTCCTTATTTGCTGCAAATCTACTCAAATTCGTTCTATTTTGCATCAATCATTGTTTAGAACTTGCAGGAGATTTTTAATGTTTGTATATTTATTTTCTAGTTGTATTCCCCTCCTCAAATTTCCACTTAATTCTGTTGTTCAGAATTATTTCAACGTCACCGTACTTATACTTTTAGTAGAACAAAAACAAAACACGATGAACACTCTGAAAATAGCCTTGCTATTTAGCTTTTCTTTTATACTCTTTTCTTCGAATGTCTTCGACGAAAAAAAATCTTATCCAGGTTATATCATATACGATAACGGTCAAAAGCTCGAAGGAGTCGTCCAACCCGGAACTGTGACTGATAATGAAGTAAAAATCAAAATGCTTGTCAATGGGAAGAAAAAGATATTTAAGCCGAAGGATATCAAAGCATATGCCTACGAGATGAAAGAGAAAAATGACCTAGGAAAATGGGGCAAAACTTGGATTAATTATGAACGACAAGAGGCTATTGAGTCTCCAAAACCTTTTGGATCGAAGGAGGTTTTTATGCAAATAGAAGTAAAAGGAGCCTTGACTTTGTACTCTTATTATGTAGAAAAACGCGCTAAAAGAGAAAATCCATTTCAACATTCTTATTATCTCAAAAATAAATCTAATAAGCTCATATCCATTGATGAAAAAAACTTTGCTAAAGCATCTAAAAAGCTCTTCAAAGGATATCCAGCTATGTTTACTCAAATCGGTAAAAAACAATTTCGGTACTCTAATTTGGTAAGAATGGTCCGTGATTACAATTATTGGATGGTCAATCAACATGATAAAACCGTCTATAAAGTCTCTCCCGAAAATTATGATCAAAACGATTAGAGAGATTTGTTGGTTGTTAAGTATTGGGGCCAATCACTAGTAATCATAATATTACTCTACCCGATGATTTTGTTGAGGCAACTAACCTTTTGCCTTTAGGCGAAAGTCTTTGTGTCTTTTGTGGTTCGAAAAAAATCATCGGGTAGAGTACCAAAATATCAAAGTCCACACTAATTTCTCTCATAATTTTGTGATTTCTAAAAGGATAATTACTTTAGCGCAAGAATGAACCCAAATCAATAGAATTGTAAAGGGGCAATATTTGGAAATCTTCGAGCACAATATGAAACCATCCTTAAAAAAACGATTAGATCGTATGGATACTGAGTTAGCAGCGCTTTTTGAAGTGCTTAATAAGTATTCAGATGATGATTTAAATTGGAAACCTAAAAAAGATCAATGGTCTGTTTTACAGGTTTTGGTACATTTAATGATAGCAGAAGCGGGATCCCAAAATTATGTTGAAAAAAAATTATCCTCTGGTTATAATCAACTCCCAAAAGCAGGTATTCTCTCAGGAGTTCGGAAAATTCTCCTTATCGCGGCCTTAAGGACGCCTTTTAAATTTAAAGCTCCAGCAATAGTCGGTAATGAAAATATACCTGAACGATCTTCCTTTTGGGACATCGTTAAACAATGGAAAAAACAACGAGAAAATCTAAGAACCTACCTTGCAAGTTTACCCGAAGAAGCCCTTGCTAAGGAAATTTATAAACATCCAATAGCTGGTCGAATGAGCATCTATGGTATGTTTACTTTTTTTGAAAGTCACTTCAAACGACATCGCAAACAAATCGATCGAGTCCTTCAAAATTATCGATATTAAGATCAAATCATTTCATCTGAATTAATTTTCCTTTTTTGACAAATTCTGGACCTACGCATGTCTATACACACAGGATATGTCAAAGAACTTTAATTTTTATATAGTATCATAAATCGTTATGTGTTTTTGATAAGTAACAGTATTTCATATGACTATGTAGATGGTTTATTCCTATAAGTTTTGTTACTTTTTGTTTTTCCTCCGTTAGGAATAAGAAAGTACAAGCTTGTTTGGTAAAAAATACTTATCTTTATTTCTTTTCGTTTAAGATAAAGCCTTATCCTTTTATTACAAAGACATTTACGTCAAGTGCTTACTAGTTGAGTAACAACAAAACAAAATTACATTTACTAATTTATGCGTCTAACCCTTGTCCTTTTCCTACTGTTGTTTTTCGTTCAGGATGCGATTAGCCAGTTTGCTTTTCCGATTAAAGTAAATAATCGCTGGGGCTTGATGGATGCAGATGGTCAAGTTATTTTAGAACCTAACTATGAAGCAATTGGGGAGTTTAAATCTTTTGGATATGCGGTCATGCAGCGAGATGGAAGAGTTGGTTTGTTAAACAATAAAGGGACGGAAATCATCTTACCTATTTATGAAGATTTAAAAGTCTTAGATTCTACTTTAGTTGCCGTTATGGAAGCCGATGAATGGATGGTGATCAATTTGAAAGGAGACATTATTTTGGATAAGGGATATGAGCGAGTACAAGTATGGTCTGGAGGAATTTTAGGTTATCGAAAAGAAAACAAATGGGGAGTGATTCGCATAGATGGTACCAGTGTTTGTTCGCCAAAATATGATGCGATCACTTTAAAAGAGGAGGGTTACTTTCAAACCCAAATTGGTGATCAATTCGGATTATTAACTTCAGAAGGCCAAGTGATTCTAAAACCATTTTGTGATAAAATCAATATTTATTCGGATAACTTGTTTTTCTATCAAGTCGATAGATTGTGGGGCGCTGTTAATCGAAAAGGGAAAAATTTGATTCCTGCCAATTACAAGCATTATAAAAAGATTTCTGAAAATTTCTTATTACTTCAACGAAAAAAGCAAAACTATCTTTATTCAATTGTTGTAGAAAAAATCGTCACCAACGGGGAATATGATTATTACTATCCTTTTTCCTTGACAAAAATCATCTGTAAAAATGATCGTTTGTTAGGCTTATTAGATGAAGAAGGAAAGGAACTTTTACCGGTTAGTTTTAATGAAATCCAACCTTTTAATCAAAATAATTATCGAGTCAAATTTGAGGATAGATGGGGAGTTGTTTCTGATCATTTAACCAACTTGATTCCTTTGGAATATGACTATATCGCCCCTCCTAAAGGTAATGTTTGTGTGGTGAAAAAAGGATACTTTTTTGGTGTTTTAAATGTGATTGGTGAAATTACTGTTCCTATTGAATATCAGAAAATTGAATTGTTTGCGGACAAAGCACATGCTTATAAAGGGGACGCATTGAGTATTTTTCATTTTGATGAAAATGGAGCTAGAGTAGAAAAAAGTGCTTTCAAAAAACATTTTACCATAACGATTGGAAAAAAGAAAACTGCGCTTACACAAAATAGACTTTCTTGGGATGATGAGAATCAATATTTGTTGGACAACTTTGAATGGTTTTATTCGTCAAGAGAAGATAAATGGGGACTCCGTCGCTTAGCAAATGGAGAAGTCCAGATCAAGCCATCCTTCGATGAAATCAGAGTTGAAAAAGATCATGGATTGACAATCGTAGGCATTGAGAAATTTGAATACTATGACTTCGAAAGAACTTCCTATCGTTTTACAATGGCCTATGGAGTCGTGAATAATGATGTCGGTTTATTGGTTTCAGAAGTCAATTTGTGGGATATCCGAATGGAAGATTTTGATAAAGGACAGAATATAGCCCGTTGTGTTTTTACCAATGGCCGACATGGTTTGATCAGTAAAAATCCGGTCGGTTTATTTTTGAAAAAGGACTATGCCTATATCGGTGAATTTAATGATGGTATCGCTCGGATAAGTATCAAAGGAAAACTTTCCGGAAGCATTAAGTCAAAAAATTATAATCTCGAAAATCTACAAGGATATCTTTCCAAATTGATTGCGACCAATTACATGGTAGACTATACCTTGTATGATCAAGAATTTGAATCAGATGCACAATTGATTTGTGAAGGATGTGAGTTTGGTTATATAGATACTGCTGGGCAAGTTTTGGTTCAACCACAATATACCTTCGCACGAAATTTTGTCAATGATGTTGGAATAGTAGAGCAGAGGAAAAAATTTGGATTGGTAAATAGAGATGGGATGGAATTGATTCCCTGTGAATATGACGCCATGCATTTTTTAGAAAATACAGATGATAGAATATTAAGGGTATATACCAACCGCCTAAAATATGGACTGATTGATACCTTAGGGCAAGTTACCGTTAATTTAGTTTATGATGATTTGGGGGCCTTTCGAGAGGGTAGATTGGCCGTACGACGAAATGGTTTATGGGGTTTTGTGGACAAAAATGGGATAGAGGTGATTCCATGTCGTTTCCGTAAGGTAAAAGATTTTAGTGAAGGTTTGGCATCTGTAAAGTTAGGACGGAAATGGGGATTTATTGATCAGCAAGGCCGTACGGTCGTTGATTTTAAATATAGAGATTTAGGGCATTTTAATGATGGCTTGGCTTGGGCTTCGACTCATAAAGGGATGGGGTATATCAATACAAAAGGGGAGATGGTCATTCCTGCAAAATTTGATAAAGCTGCTGATTTTGAAAAGAATGTGGCGAGAGTCGTAGTAGAAGGACAACATGGATTGATCAACAAAGAAGGTGATTATTTTCTACGACCATTGTATTCCAACATTGATCCCTTTAATGAACATGGTGTTGCAGTGTCTCGATTTGGTAAAAATTCCATTCGCTATGGTTTGATTACTCGAACTGGAGATCTGATTACCATTCAACGTTATAAAAGTATTGGGCCATTTAAAGACGGTTTGGCAGCGGTCAAGTACAAAAATGGTTATGGTTTTATTAATTGTAAAGGCCAGATGGTGATTGATAATAAATATGATAAAGTGTCCAACTTTTCAGAAGGTTTAGCGGTCGTTCAAAAGAATGGAGTTTGTGGTTATGTTAACCGAAAAGGGGAAGAAGTTGTCAATTTGGAATATTCAAAATGCTTAGATTTTGAAGATGGTCGAGCTGTCATTTATAAAGGATATCGAAGGGGAGGCGTTATTGATACTCTTGGAAATTATGTAATTGAACCAAGCATCAACAGATTACTCAACAGTAGTAATGGGAAAGTTTTGGTGAGAGATAACAGTTATCGCTTTTATTATATCACAGAGGAAACGGGCTTGTACAATGGTTATTACCAAAAAGCTGGAGAATTTCAACATGGTGTTGCCGCAGTAAAGTCTGATGACCATTGGGGAATTATTAATCAACGAGGTATTGAAATCATTCCGCCGAAATATGATAAAATTGGAAAATTTCAAGATGGATATGCCATTGTGAAAATCAAACAATTTAGTGGCTTGTCCAACCTAGAAGGAGAAGCAATTATTCAACCCGAATATGAATACATCAGCTATGCGGGCAAAGGACTTTTTCGCGTAGAACAAGGCGACAAAATTGGTTACTTTAACGCCTCAGGAAGTTGGGTCTGGGACTTGCGGAAATAAATCATTGAATGTCGAATAAAGTAATAATTGAATGGCGCTTCAATACGGATTTCAAATTAAATGACCATTCAAAACTCAATGATTCTGGCATTCAAAATTAATACAACCCATGCATATCAAATCACTCACGCTCTATACCAATCAATTAGCCTCCGAGAAATATTTTTATTCCCAAATACTAGGCTGCTCATTTCTCAGTTCTTCAGCAACACATTTTTCTACACAGATAGGATCGACTGAATTGATCTTTGAAAAAACAACTCAATTACATCGCTACCATTATTGTTTTTTAATACCCAAAAATAAGTTGCAAGAGGCAGTAAAATGGATGAAGCAAAGACATCAATTGATTGAAATTGAAGAGGGGAGATGGATAGAAAATTTTGAAACTTGGAATGCTGATTCTATTTATTTTTATGACGGTAGTGGAAATATTGCAGAGTTGATTGTCAGATATGATTTGGATAACGAAAGCGAGGAAGCCTTTAGTTTAGCCAGTTTTTTAAACGTGAATGAAATTGGAATGCCAACTCGCGATGTTGAAAAATTGAATCTACAATTAGAGAAATTAGGTAGTCCTCTATGGCGAGGAGATCGAAAAAGATTTGGCGTAAATGGCACGCAAGATGGATTATTTTTATTACCCAATTACCAAATAAAAAACAGTTGGTTTCCAACTTCATTAGCTATTCAACCTTCTCCGTTTAAGGCCATTATTGAAATAGGAAACCAACAGTTCGATTTCATGTACAAAAATGAAATTTTAAAAACAGCCATCATCTCTTAAAAATAATAGTCCTATTACACGAACCACACGCCAAAAGGCCCATTCAATCATTCACGCATTCAATCATTCACGCATTCAATTATTCAATCATTCACACATTCAATTATTCAATCATTCACACTAAAACCCGATCGATTTTTTCCCCTCTTTCATCCCTTCTTTTAAGGCCGCCATTCGGATCGCAGTCACCGCAGCTTCCACTCCCTTATTTCCATATTTACCACCCGCTCTATCCTTCGCTTGTTGTTCATCATTAGGCGTCAATACCCCAAAGATAAATGGTTTGCCACTCGCAATACTCAAATGCGTAAGTCCAGTAGCAACCGCTTGATTGATATATTCATTATGACTCGTTTCTCCCTTGATGACACAACCAATACAAATGACCGCATGAAGAGTCTGTTGTCCAGCCAAAATTTTTGCACCTACCGGTAATTCGAAAGTTCCAGGCACCTGAGCGGTATGAATATTATCTGCTTTGACTCCATGCTTGATCAAAGTGTCATAACATCCTTGATAGAGCGCGTGAGTAATTTCTTGATTCCAATCTGATACTACAATCCCAAAATTGAGTGACTCAGCAGAAGGAAGATTTTTTTCGTCGTAACTAGATAGATTTTTTAATGCACTTGCCATAATTGTTTTTTATTTTAAAATCAGATTTTGTCAAACAAAAAGGCAAGATGAATGAATCATCTTGCCTCTCATAATTTTTATTAAGGATCATGTGAATAATAACTTATAACAAAGGTGAAGAATTGTTTTTTCTTTAATCGAGGCAAAAAACGTAGGTATCCTTCTGGATAACGAGGCTTTTTAACGACGAGTAAAGGAAAAAGAAAATTCAAACTGTTATTAGTTATTGTTTTCA